>JBBIOF010000100.1:0-7626 GCA_037443505.1 Candidatus Rokuibacteriota bacterium | reverse complement strand
TAGCGCCTCCCCCGTGGCGGCGGCAGGGCGAGGACGACGCCCGGCAGGCCGCGCCGCCTCACCGGCCGCGCACCGTCATCACCGGGCACGGCGCCGTGGCCACCACGCGCTCGGCGACGCTGCCCAGGAAGAGCCGGGCGATGCCGCTCCGGCCGTGGGTCCCCATGACGATGAGGTCCGCTCGCTGGCCCTTCGCGGCGCGGACGATCTGGGCGTGCGGGACTCCCTCCAGCAGGAGGCCGCGCGCCTGGACCTTCGCACGGGCCGCGCGGGCCAGCAGCGCGTCCAGCTGCTTCTGGCCGTGGGCGCGCACCGAGGCCTGGATCTGCTCGTAGGCCTGCGGCGAGACGTAGCCCTCGCCCACGATGGGGGCCACCGAGGCCAGGACGTGGACCACCAGCAGCTCGGCCTCGTTCTCGCGCGCCAGCTCCACGGCCTTCGCGAAGGCGGCGCTGGACGCCGGCGAGAAGTCCGATGGGTGCAGGATGCGGCGGATCGCGTTCATCGACGGGCTCCTCCCGGCCGGCGGTGGTCAGTCAAGGGTTCGCACCTCTTCGCTGGTGAGCGTGTGCCGCTGCCCTCCGGAATCCTGCACGACGAGCTCCCCGACGGCGTCCAGGCCCAGCACGCGGCCCTCGTAGGCCCCGGCGCCTCCCCGCACCTCCACCCGGCGGCCGGTGAGGATATCGCGGTCGGCCCAGCCCGCCCGCACGGCCTCGGCGCCGCCCCGCTGCCAGGCCAGCGCCCACGCCTCCAGGTGGTTCAGGTAGGAGGCCGCGAAGGCGGTGCGGTCGATCTCCCGGCCGGTCACGGCGCCGAGCGACGTGGCGAAGGCGCCGGCCGGGCCCAGCGCCGCCCGCAGCGCCGCCGGGTCCACGTTGAGGTTGACGCCCACCCCGAGGATCACGTACTCCACCTCGGCGCCGCGCATGGCGGACTCGACCAGCGTGCCCGCCAGCTTCCTGCCGTCCACCACCACGTCGTTGGGCCACTTGATGCCGGGCCGGACGCCGTGCTCCTTGACGGCGTCGGCCACCGCCAGCGAGGCGATGAAGGAGAAGAGGGCCACCTCGCGCGGCGTGAGCCGTGGCCGGAAGAGCACCGACGCGTAGAGGTTCACGCCGCTGGGCGAGTACCACTCCTGCCCCCGGCGCCCGCGCCCGGCCGTCTGGCCCTCGGCGAGCACCACGGTGCCCTCGCGGGCGCCGGCCCGCGCCAGGACCCTGAGCCGGGCGTTCGTGGAGTCCACCTCGCCGAACAGGTAGATCTGCCGGCCCACCGTCGAGGTCGTCAGCCGCCGCCGGACGCCCTCGATGGTGAGCAGGTCCACGGCGATCATCGGAGCCCGCCGCGACCCGCCCGCGCGGGCGCGGGCTCCCGGCTGAGCCGCATGAGGAACACGGGGATCTCGGCCTGGCGGAGCACGGCCTCCGCCACCGACCCGAACAGGAGCCGGCCGAGGCCGCTCCGGCCGTGGGTGGTCATGGCGATCAGGTCCGCGCCGCACTCCCGGGCGGCGGCGACGATCTCCGTCACCGGCTCGCCCCGGCGCGTCTCGGTGCTGACCCGCACGCCCTTCGCGCCCAGCTCGGCAGCGACGGAGCTGAGGTAGTCGCCGGCGTCCCGCATGCGCCCCTCGACGTCCTCCAGGATCACGTGGCGGGAGCCCTCGATCACCTCGGGCGGCTGCGGCTGCACCACCCGGACCAGGTGGATCTCGAGATCGAGCGGCCCCGCGATCTCCACGATGAACGGGAGCACGCCCTCCGCCAGCGGCGAGCCGTCCAGCGGGACCAGGACGCGCTTATACATGGGCGGTCTCCTTCTCGGCGCGGCGGGCGGCCCCGGCGGGCGGCTCGACGGGGGCCTCGTCCGCCCGGAGCAGCAGGATGGGCGTCCGCGTGCCGCGCAGCACCGACTCGGCCACGGACCCCAGGATCAGGCGGCCCAGGCCGCTGCGCCCGTGGGTGCTCATCACGATCAGGTCGGCGTTCCGCACCCGGGCCGCTTCCACGATGGCCGGGGCCGGGGGGCCGTACCACACGGAGGTCTGCACCTGCTTCACGCCCTGCTCGCCGAGCCGCCGGGCCACGCCCTCCAGGTACGTCTCGGCCTCCTGGACGGCCGCGATCTGCGCCTCCGTCGGGTCGGCCCCGGGCAGGGTGGTCGCCTCGGCCGCGCGCAGCAGCACCAGCGTCGCCGCGGGGTTGTCCCTGACGATCTCCGCGGCCTTGTCCAGGGCTCGTTCCGCCAGCGCGGAGCCGTCGAGCGGAACCAGGATGGTGTCGGTCTTCATGGCTGCCTCCTCGCGCCGTCCGTCATGTGCATCACCGCAAGCCCATCACACGTCCAGTGCGTAGCAACGAGGCTGCCATCCGGAAAGCTCAATGGGATCGACGGGTTGTGCGCCGCTCGCGGACGCCGGGCTGTGGCCCCCGGGCCCCGGTGGGTCATCCGCGCCCCCACGGGACGCGGGCCCGGCGGCTACTTCAGCTGGTACTTGCTGACGAGGCGGTGGAAGGTCTTCCGGTCGATGCCGGCGGCCTTGGCGGCGGCCGAGATGTTGCCGCCGTGGCGCTCCAGGAGGTCGCGCAGGTAGGCGCTCTCCAGGGTCCGCATCCACCGCTCCCGGGCTTCCTGCAGCGTGAGCCCGGCCGCCGAGAGCGGCACGTCGGCCGGCGGCGCCGGGCTCCGGCCGTCGGTCCGGGGCGGCTCGCCGTGCAGCACGTAGTCGGGCAGGTCGCGCCGCTTGATCGTGGTCCCGTCGGCCAGGGCGCAGGCCCGCTCGATGATGTTCTGCAGCTCCCGCACGTTGCCCGGCCAGCGGTAGGCCTCCAGGGCGGCCAGGGCGTCGTCCTCGAAGGCCAGGACCCGCCCCCCGCCGTACCGCTTGAGGAACGCGTGGGCCAGGAGGGCGATGTCGCCGGCGCGGTCCCGCAGCGGCGGCAGGTCGATGGCGATGACGTTGACGCGGTAGTAGAGCTCCTCCCGGAACTCCCCCTTGGCGATGGCCTCGCGGAGGTTCCGGTTGGTGGCCGAGACCACCCGCACGTCCACCGTGATCTGGCTGGTGCCGCCCACGCGCCGGATCTGCCGCTCCTGGAGCGCCCGGAGGAGCTTGGACTGGAGCGTCATGGGCAGCTCGGCGATCTCGTCCAGGAAGAGGGTGCCGCGGTGCGCCAGCTCCATCAGCCCCGGCTTGCTCTTGATGGCGCCCGTGAAGGCGCCCTTCTCGTGCCCGAACAGCTCGGATTCCAGGAGGTTCTCCGGCAGCGAGGCGCAGTCCACGGGCACGAAGGCCTGGGCCGCCCGCTGGCTGTTGGCGTGGATCGCCCGGGCCACCAGCTCCTTGCCGGTGCCCGACTCGCCGACCACCAGGATGTTGGCCTCGGAGCGCGCCGCCTTCCGGATCAGCTCGGACACCCGGGCCATGGCCGGGCTGCGGCCGATGATGTTCTCGAGTCCCAGGGTCTCCTGCAGCTGCTCCCTCAGGTTCCGGTTCTCCACGGCCAGGCGCCGGTGGCGCAGCGCGCGCTCCACGGACACCTGGAGCTGGTCGATGGAGAAGTTCTTGGGCAGGTAGTCGAACGCCCCGGCCTTGACCGCCTCCACGGCGGACTCGATGGTGGCGAAGCCCGTCATCATGATCACGGGGAGCGCCGGGTCCAGCGCGTGGGCGCGGCGGAGCAGCTCCATGCCGTCGAGCCCGGGCATTTTGAGGTCGGTGAGCAGGAGGTCTGGCCGGTCCGACTCCAGCAGGGCCAGGGCCCGGCGGGGATCGGTGGCGCTCACGCAGTCGTAGCCGGCGCGCCCCAGGATCCGCGCGCAGTTGTCCACCATGTCCGGCTCGTCGTCCACGATCAGCACCCTGGCGTTCTTCACGCCGCAGCCTCCCCCTGGCCGTCGGCCGGGAGGGTGACGGTGAACGTGGTGCCCTTGCCGGGCTCCGACTCCACGCTGACCGTCCCCCCGTGCTCGCGGACGATGCCGTACGAGATGCTGAGGCCGAGCCCCGTCCCGGACGGCTTGGTGGTGAAGAAGGGATCGAAGATGCGGGGGAGGATCTCCGGCGGGATCCCGATGCCGGTGTCGCGCACCAGCAGGCGCACCTCCCGCGGCGTGCGCCCGGCCTCGGTGGCGACCGTGATCTGCCCTCCCTCGCGCATGGCGTCGCGGGCATTGATCACCAGGTTCATCAGGACCTGCTGGATCGCGTTGGCGTCGCCCTCGATGAGGGGGAGCCCCGGCGTCAGGCTCCGCAGCAGCGCGATCCCGTCCCTGGCCACCTGCTTCTCGATCAGCAGGAGCGTCTCGTCCACCACCTGGTTGAGGTCCACGGGCCCCCAGGCGCCGGCCGACTGCCGGGCGAACGACAGCAGGCCCTGAACGATCCGCGCCACCCGCTGGGCGTGGCGGTGGAGGACCTCCAGGTCGTCCCGCACGTCGGGCGGCAGGCTGTCGCCGGCGGCCTCAAGCAGCATCAGCTCCACCCGCGACGAGATGATGCCGATGGGGTTGTTCAGCTCGTGCGCCAGCCCCGCCGCCAGGGTGCCCAGCGCCGCCAGCTTCTCCGCCTGCCGCGCCGACCGCTCGAGCCCGACCCGCTCGGTGATGTCCTCCACGAGCAGGACGGCCCCGGCCGGCTGGCCGTGCTGGCGGAGCAGGCTGCCCTTGACGTTGAGCGTCACCTCGCCCCTGCGCAGGGTCTGGTGCCTGAGGCCCTCCAGCGTGAACTCCTCGATCTCGCCGCGGAGCAGCTTGCCCAGCGGTCCCGCGATCTCGTCCCGCCGGAAGTCGGGATTGACCTCGAAGAGGGGGCGGCCGAGCACCTCGGCCGCCGACACCCCGTAGCGGCGCTCCAGCGCCCGGTTCCAGGCCACGATCCGGGCGCCGGGGTCCAGGGCGATGACGCCCTCGCGGAGGCTCTCGACCACGCTGCGGATGAAGGCCTCCCGCTGCTGGGCCTCGGCCGACAGGGCGCTCACCTCCAGGCGCTCCCGCTCCTCCACGTCGGCGAGGATGCCGACCCCGACGGCGGTGCCCAGGAGGACGGCCACGCGGATCGCCAGGTTGGCCCACTCGATCTCCGCGTGGGTGGGCCACGTGATGGCCAGATAGGCGGCGGTCGAGGCCAGCGCCACCACGACCCCCCGGCGCATCCCGTAGTAATAGGACTGCAGCCCCGCGATCAGCAGGAGCGCCAGGAAGAGGGTGCTGCTGGCCCCCCCGGTCAGGTGGATCAGCAGCAGGGCGAAGACCAGGTCGATCACCAGGACGGCGAAGTTGAGGCGCAGCACGATCCCCGGCCGGAACCAGAGCGCCAGGATGATGACGACGCTGTAGAGGAGGAAGCCCAGCATCGCCGTGTCGAGGGCGGTCCAGCCGTCGAACTCGGGAGGCGCCAGCAGCACCCACACGTAGCCGGAGATCACGGCCACCACGCGGATCAGGGGCAGGGCCAGGATCCTCGTGCCGCCGATGCGGCGGGCCAGGCGCTCCAGCAGTCGGGCGGACATCCCACTGAATTATACGCGGGGGGTCGTGGCCGCACCGCGAGCCCGGTCGGTGGGGCGAGGCTGGGGCACGACGGGCGGGTCCGCCCCACCGTCCGCGGTCGCGGCAGGACGCAACGCCCGGGATTTCAGGGCTTTCCCGGTGGCATTGCCGTTGCTCACCATGACGGGTGGCGCGTCCGGCGCAGGGCGCCGAGAGGCTGTTCGCGACGCGCGCGGCCGAGCGCGCGGGGAGACACGGGCCAGGCGCCGGGTCGCGCCCCGTGAGGGCGCCATGACGAGAGCCGAGATGACGATCGACGTGGCGGGAGCCGGCGGTGATCGGGTCCTGGCAGCCCGGGCGCGGCGCCGGGTGAGCGGGATGCTGGCTCGCCTGACCGTCCGGCCGGTGGCGGCGCAGGTGGCGTTCTTCGACGACAACGGGCCCAAGGGGGGCCGCGCGGTGCGCTGCGCGGTGACCGTGCGGGTGCCGTACCGGCCGTCGGTCAGGGTGGAGGAGAGCGCCACGACCGCGCGGCTGGCGTTCGACGGCGCGTTCGCGGCGCTCGAGCGGCGGCTCGAGCGGTACCGGGAGCGCGACCGCGACGCCAGGCGCCGGCCCAAGAAGTACTACGCGGCGCGACGGCTGCTGGGGGGCGAGGGCCCGGCGGAAAGGAGCGAGTGATGGCCAAGCGGATCCTGCTGCCGCTCGATCAGACCCTGGCCGCCGAAGCGGTCGTGCCCCTGGTGGCCGACCTGGCGCGCGGCGGCGGCGCCGCCGTTCGCCTGCTCCACGTCGCCCCGGTGCCGGCCAACGTGGTGAGTCCCGAGGGGCGCGTGGTGGCCTACGCGGACCAGGAGATGGCCCGCCTGGAGGCAGAGGGACTGGACTACCTCAGGACGGTGGAGGCCAGGCTGGAGGGCGCGGCGACGGACTGCGTCGTGCGCTTCGGGGACCCGGTGCAGGAGATCCTCCACGAGGCCGAGGCGTTCGGCGCGGACCTGATCGTCCTGACGACCAGCCACCACCGTGGCATCCGGGGGCTCATCCTCGGCGGGACCGCGACCCAGGTGTGCCGCCGGACCGAGGCGCCCGTCATGGTGCTGCGTCCGGGGATCGCCGCGTGAGGCGCCGGGGAAACCACCGCATGACCGAGACCCTTGCCCGGCTGGCCGCCCTCGGCCGCGCACCCGGTCCCGACGCGCCGGTGGTCAGCGTCTACCTCAACACCCGGTGGGCGGACGAGCACCAGCGTGACCGCACGCGGGTGTTCCTGAAGAACGAGGTGCGGAGGGCCCGCAGTTCGGCGGCCACCGAGGCCCTGCGGGCCGACCTGGCCTGGGTGGAGGAGCAGGGCGAGCGGCTCGTCGAGCAGGCCGAGCACCCCGACGCCCACGGCGTGGCCCTGTTCGCCTGCAGCGCGCGGGGCCTCCGGGAGGTGCTGCCGGTGCGCGTGCCCTTCGAGGACGCGTTCTGCGTGGACGCACGCCCGCTGCTCACGCCCCTGGCCGCCCTGCTGGAGGAGGCGCCGCCCACGCTGGTGGTCTTCGTGGACGGCGAGCACGCGCGGCTCATCCCCCTGGACGCGGAGGGCCGCGGCGAGGAGGTCACGCTGGAGCACGAGGTGGTTGGCCGGCACCGCCGGGGCGGGTGGGCGCTCCTGGCGCAGTCGCGGTACCAGCGCCACATCGAGGTGCACCGCGACCAGCACTTCGAGGCGGTGGCGGCGGCGCTGGGCCAGCTCGTCGACGAGGTCGGCGTCGAGCGCATCGTCCTGGCGGGGGAGGCCCGGACCCTGGCCGTCTTCCGCCGGCGCCTGCCACCCGCGCTGGCGGCGCGGATCGTGGGGAGCGTTGCCGGAGCCCGCTACGAGCCCGCCAGCGCGCTCGTCGCGCGTGCGGTGGAGCTGGTCGGGCACCTGGACGCCAGCGCCGAGATGAAGGACGTGGACTCGGTGCTGGTGGAGGCGGCCAAGGGCGGACGCGCCGTCGCCGGCCTGGCCCGGACCCTGGACGCGGTGGGCCGCGGCGCCGTCCACCGCCTCTACGTGCTGAGGGGCTTCGACCCGCCCGGGCGCGAGTGCCCGGCCTGCGGCGCGCGTTTTCCGCAGCCGCTCAAGTTCTGCGGCGAGTG
>JBBIOF010000099.1:0-7646 GCA_037443505.1 Candidatus Rokuibacteriota bacterium | reverse complement strand
CCTGCACCGCGATGGCCGCCGCCACCGCGGTCAGGATCGCCGCCAGCCAGAACGGGAAGAAGCCGCTCTGGGGCCCCTCCGCCCCCCACCCGATGCCGAGCCGGGCGGCGTCGTAGAGCACGACGCCGCCCAGCAGCATCAGCACGGAGGCCGTGGCGAGGTCGGCGGCGCGCATGCTACTTCTTGACCAGGCCGCCCTTCTCCATGAGCTCCCTGTGGAGCTTCTCGTTCTCCTCCACCCACTTGACGTACTCGGCGCCCGTGGTGAAGGCGCCCTTGAGCGCCCCCTTGTGGAGGTAGTCCTGGAAGTCCTTGGTGTCGTAGACCTTCTTGAGGAAGCCGATGTACCAGTCCACCGCCTCCTTCGGCATGTCGGGCGGGCCGAAGATGCCGCGCAGCATGTTGTAGGAGATGTCGGCGCCCAGGGCCTCCTTCACCGTGGGGATGTCCTTCCAGTCGGGGTCGGGGACGCGCTCCGGGTCGAACACCGCCAGCGGCCGCACGCGGCCGGCCTTCCAGTGGCTCACGCACTCGATGGGGTTGTTCACCGTGGAGTCCACGTGCTTGCCCACCAGGTTCACGCACACCTCGCCGCCGCCCTTGAAGGGCACGTACGTGAACTTGAGCCCCAGCGCCTGCTCCAGCTGGACGGTGATGATCTGGTCCTCCTGCTTGGAGCCGGTGCCGCCCATCTTCATGCCCGGGCTCTGCTTGACGGCCGCCACGTAGTCCCTGGCGGTCTTGTAGGGCGTCTCGGCGTTCACCCAGAGGATGAACCGGTCGAGCGCCATCCGGGCGACGGGCGTGAAGTCGCGCCAGCTGAAGGGCGTCCCCGTCGCCAGCGGCGTGGTGAACAGGTTGGACAGCGTGATGATGATGGTGTGGGCGTCGCCCTTCTTGGCCTTGACGTGGAGGAAGCCCTCGGCGCCGGCGCCGCCGGACTTGTTGACCACCACGATGGACTGCGGGGAGAGCTTGTGCTTCTCGGCAATGCCCGCGATGAGGCGGGCCATCTGGTCGGCGCCGCCGCCGGTGCCGGCGGGGATGACGAACTCGATGGGTTTCGTGGGCTCCCACGCCGCGGCGGGGACCGCCGCCGCGACCGCCAGGACCAGGACCGTACCGACTGCCGTGAACAGCCGCGCCACGTGCCTCATGAGTCGGCCCTCCTGCTGAGCAGCGTTCTCCTCCCGGAGACACAGCGGGACCGGGCGCGCGGCGCCCGGCCCCGTGACGGATGCCCGGTCCGCGGTCACCGGACGCGCCTACCTGGCCTCCAGCGCCGCCTTCGTGGCCTCCAGCCGCTTGAACGGGACCACCCCGGGAATCTCCCACTTTTCCCACATCTCGTCCACCTTGGCCTGGAAGTAGGCCAGGTCCTCCTCGGTGAAGTGCGCGAACCGCCCCTGCTTGAGCAGGTACTCGCGCACGGGCTTGCGCGCCCGGCCCTCGACGAGCGCCTTGGTCTTGCCGTAGTACTTCACCACCCCGTCCTCCACCTCGTAGAGGGGGAACACGCCGCACTCCACGGCCAGCTCGCCCAGCTCGTGGGACAGCATGGGGTCGTAATCCCAGCCCTTGGGGCAGGGGTCGAGGGAGTGGATGAAGGTGGGCCCGCCGATGGAGAGCGCCCGGCGAACCTTGTTCATCATGTCCACCGCGTAGGAGCCGCACACGGTGGCGACGTACCGGCACTCCGGGTGGCCCGCCGCCAGCATGCCGGCGGTGTTCTTCTTCCACCGGGTGTGGATGATGCGCTTGACCTTCCCGGGCGGGCTGAACGTGGTGTTCGACCCGTACGGCGTGGAGCCCGAGAGCTGGATGTCGGTGTTGGCGTACGACTCGTTGTCGTACAGCAGGATCAGGCAGTTGTACTCCTTGTGGGTCAGCGTGGCGGAGATGGCGCTGAGCCCCATGTCGGCGCCGCCGCCGTCGCCGCAGAAGGCGATGACGTTGATGGGCTCCGCCTTCATCTTGCCCTTGCGCATGAGGGCCTTGAGGCCGGCGGCCGTCCCCAGCGCGGCCGACCCCGAGGAGCCGAGCTGCGTGTGCATCCACGGCACCACCCACGGGGTCGTGTAGTAGGTGGTGTTGGCCACGTACATGCAGCCGGTGGACCCGAGCACGATGGTCCGGGGCCCGGCGGCCTTGACCATGAGCTTCATGATCAGCGCGGACTCGCAGCCCTGGCAGGTCCGGTGCCCGGACGTGAAGTACTCCTCCAGCGTGACCTTCTTGATGCCCCGGAAGGGCTCGAGGACCTGAGGCGCGTTGGTGAAGGTCTCAGCCATCTCTCGCGTCTCCTATTCGCGGACGCCCAGCCACTGCGTCCGCGCCTCGGACTTGCCCGAGCGCGCCGCATTGTAGCAGAGGTCCGCCGCCTTGTAGACGTCCTCCAGCGTCACCTCGCGGCCGCCCAGGCCGGAGATGAAGCTCAGCAGCGGCGGGCGCCGGTCCGCGTGGTACATCGCGGCCCGGATCTCGTTGGCCACGACGCCCGAGCCGAAGGGCGAGCCGAACGAGTAGTCGCGGTCGATGACGCCGATGGCCTTCGCCCTGCCGAGGGTGGCCACCAGCCGCTCGGTGGGGAACGGCCGGAACCACCGCAGCCGGACCAGGCCCACCTTCTTGCCCTGGGAGCGCATGTTGCGGATGGCCACCTTGATGGGCAGGGAGATGGTCCCCATGCCGACCAGGATGACGTCGGCGTCGTCCGTCATGTACTCCTCGAACCAGGGATTCTCCGGGCCGCGCCCGAAGACCCGCCGGAACTCGGCGTACGCCTCCTCGATGACGGTGTACGCGCGCTTCATGGCCTCGTCGTTCTGGCGCCGGATCTCCAGCACCCAGTCCTCGTTGGCCTGCGGCGCCACCGTGATGGGGTTGTCGGGGTGCAGGAGCAGGTCGCCCCGGTTGTAGGCCGGCAGGAACTGCTGCACCTTCTCCCGCGGCGGCACCAGGGTCAGCGCCTGGGAGTGGGTCAGGAAGGCGCCGTCCGCCGAGATGGCCAGCGGCAGGAACACCCGCCGGTCCTCGGCCACCCGGTAGGCGATGAGGGTGGTGTCCAGCGCCTCCTGCGAGGTGTCGATCCACACCAGCAGCCAGCCCAGGTCCCGCACGAACAGCGCGTCGTTGTGCTCCACGCCGAAGGCACCGGGATCGTCCAGGGCGCGGTTGCCCACCAGGGCCACCATGGGCACGCGCAGCGGCGGGGTCACCACCAGGCACTCCATGGCGTAGGCCCAGCCCACGCCGGACGACCCGCAGAACACCCGCGCCCCCACCGTGGAGGCGTGCTTGACGATCTCGAACTGGCTGTGCTCGCCCTCGGCCACGATGTACTCCGCCGTGAGCTGGCCGTTGGCGATCTTCTTGGCGATCGCCTGCATCACCGTGTCGTACGGCCGGATCGGGTAGGCCGTGACGACGTCGATGTCCGCCAGCGCCAGGGCCTCGGCGACCGCCTCGCTGCCGGAAATGAGAAGCTCCTTCTCCTCGCCCGCGGCCGGAGCCGCCTTGGTCGCTACCGCCATCGCCGCCTCCCCCTCAGATCCGCTTGTGCTCGGCGTTCTCGCCGGGAATGCCGGCCACGATCTCCACGCCGCCCACGTCCAGGTCCTCCCGGAGCTCCTCCTCGTACTGCCCGCGGAAGCGGAAGCCGTGGGACCGGACCACCGCCCGCTTGTTGCCGATCTTGTCCTGCAGCCACTTCTTGTAGGCGTCGCGGTCCTTCCGCCACGCCTCCCACTGGCTCGCGTTGTCCTCGAAGAGCGACTCGTTGACCATGGTGATGCAGTGCTCGACGGGGCAGACGGCCTCGCACACGCCGCAGCCGCAGCAGGCCTCCATGTTGGCGTCGAAGGTGCCGTCCGGCATGACGTCGAAGCAGGAGTCCGGGCAGGAGATCCAGCAGAGGTTGCACTTCACGCAGGTGTCGAAGTCGATCACCGGCCGCATGGTGCGGGTGGTGAACTTCTTGAAGTAGGGGTTGCGGTCGGGCACGTAGCCCTTGCCGCCCTCCTTGGGCTTGCCCACGGGGATGGCCGGGATCGAGATGCCCTCCCGCATCTCCCACCAGCGGGGCATCTCGAAGCTGTACGGGACCTCGGGGTTGCCCTCGGTGATCCGGATCTCGCGCGTCTCCAGCCGGTCGGCCGCCTTCCGGGCGGAGGCCACCTTGAGCTCGGAGCCCCAGTCCGCCTCCAGGATGGCCTGACCGACGGCGTCCAGGCTGAGGAACTGCGGCGCCACCCGCGCCAGCGCCCCCAGCACCCGTGCCTCCGTGTGGTCCTCCTTGTAGACCCAGAGCCCCGAGAAGGAGGCCTTCTGGCGGATCAGCGCCATGGTGTACGGCGCCTCCTTCTTGTGGATGTCCTTGAGGATCTCGTCGAACGACTGCAGCGAGGTGAGGATGAGCGTGCCCCCGGGCAGCAGCAGGCGGTTCAGCGGCTGCAGCCCGTACCACGCCCACGACTCCACGCCCTTGGCCAGCGTGTCATCGAGCGCGATGGTGACGTGGACCTCCTTGGGCTCGTAGCGGGCCATGTTCTGCTCGAGCTCTTCCTTGCTGTCCGCCACGATGGCGAAGTCCTTGGCGGGGATCCCGTTGCGCTGGGGGCTGTCACCGTACCGCCCGAACGCGATGCCCCAGCGGCCCGCCTTGCGGGAGGCCAGGACGATGCCCCGGGCGATGCGCGAGGCCAGGTTCTTCTGGAAGATGCCGCGGTAGACGATCTCGACGGTCAACGCTGACATGCGCTCCTCCTCGCCCAGTCCCTTGCACCACGGAGGGGTGGTCCGCTGGTCTGACCAAACTATGGAGGTGGTCCGACCGCGTGTCAAGGGCTTTTGTCGTCGATTCCCGGGGTCAGGCGGCGCGCCGGACCATGTCGCAGAAGAAGCGGTGCACCTCCACGCCGTCGGTCAGCTCGGGATGGAACGTGGCGGCCAGCACGGTGCCCTGGCGGGCCATCACCGGCTCGCCGCTGTGGGTGGCGAGCACCTCGACGCCCGGCCCCACGCGCCGGATCCGCGGCGCGCGGATGAAGACCATCTCGACCGGGACGGGCCGGCCGTCCAGGCTGGCCGTGCCCGGCGCCTCGAACGACTCGCGCTGGCGCCCGTAGGCGTTGCGCTCCACGGTGAGGTCGATGAGCCCCAGGGAGAACTGGCGCGGCCGCTCCACCTCCCGCGCCAGCAGGATGAGCCCCGCGCAGGTGCCGAAGACGGGCCGGCCGGCGGCGTGGAACTCCCGGAGGGCGGGCACGAAGCCCCAGCTGTCCATCAGGCGCAGGAGCGTGGTGCTCTCGCCGCCAGGGATCACCAGGCCGTCGAGGCCGTGGAGGTGCTCCGGCTTGCGCACCTCCACGGCCTCCGCGCCCGCGCGGCGGAGCGCCCGGGCGTGCAGGGCGAAGTCGCCCTGGAGCGCCAGCACCCCCACCCGCACGGCGCTCACCACCCGCGGGTCTGGAGCAGCTCCTTCTCCGAGAGCCTGGAGGTCTCCAGCCCCACCATCGCCTCGCCCAGGTCCTCGCTCACGCGCGCCAGGACCTCCGGGTCCTTGTAATGCGTGGTGGCCTGCACGATGGCGCGCGCCCGGGCCGCGGGATCGCTCGACTTGAAGATCCCCGAGCCCACGAAGACCGCCTCGGCGCCCAGCTGCATCATCAGCGCGGCGTCGGCCGGGGTGGCGATGCCGCCGGCGGAGAAGTTGGGGACCGGCAGCCGGCCGTTCCTGGCCACCCAGCGCACCAGCTCGTAGGGCGCGCCCAGGGTCCTGGCCTCCGCCATCAGCTCCTCGTCGCCCAGCGTGGTGAGCCGCCGGATGCCGGAGGTGAGCGCCCGCATGTGGCGCACCGCCTCCACGATGTTGCCGGAGCCGGCCTCGCCCTTGGTGCGGATCATGGCGGCGCCCTCGCCGATGCGGCGCAGCGCCTCGCCCAGGTCGCGCGCCCCGCACACGAAGGGCACGCGGAAGGCGAACTTGTCGATGTGGTGGTGCTCGTCGGCCGGCGTGAGCACCTCCGACTCGTCGATGAAGTCCACCCCCAGGGCCTCCAGGATCTGGGCCTCCACGAAGTGGCCGATCCGGGCCTTGGCCATCACGGGGATGCTCACCGCCTGCTGGATCTCCTTGATCTTCTTCACCGAGGCCATGCGGGCCACGCCGCCGTCGCGGCGGATGTCGGCCGGCACGCGCTCGAGCGCCATGACGGCCGCCGCCCCGGCCTCCTCGGCGACCTTCGCCTGCTCGGCGGTGGTGACGTCCATGATGACGCCGCCCTTGAGCATCTCGGCCAGGCCGATGTGCTTGCGGTCCGCGATCCTCAACCCGTTCAGCTCCGACATGTGCATGCCCCCCTGTCCGTGATCACACCAGTGGTACGGCCACCGCCTCCGGCGCCGGGCGTCCGGGCCGCCGCCGCAGGGCGCTCCGGATGACCTCCGCCAGCCGACGCACCCCCTCGTCGATCCGCTCGGCCGGCACCGAGGAGAACGACAGCCTGAGCGCCCGCTCGCCCCCCTCGTCCAGGAAGAACGCGGCGCCCGGGGTGAACGCCACCCCCCGCTCCAGCGCCCGCGGCAGCAGGTCCGCTGCGCGCTGCCCCGGCGGCAGCGTGAGCAGCAGCGAGAAGCCCCCCTGGGGCTCCGTCCAGGCGACGCCCTCCGGCATCCGGCGCGCCAGCGCCTCCAGCAGCAGGCTCCGCCGCCGCGCGTACTCCCGGGCCACGCGCGCGGCGTGGCGGTCCAGCAGCCGCCGCTCGCAGAATCGGTGCACGGCCGCTTGCAGCAGGGCGCTGCTGTGCAGGTCGGCGAGCCGCTTGGCGGCGGCCAGGCGCTCGATCACCGGCGCCGGCCCCAGCAGCCAGCCCAGGCGCAGCCCCGGGAACAGGATCTTCGAGAAGGTCCCGATGTAGAGGACCAGGCCGCCCCGGTCGCGGGCCTTGAGCGGCGCCGGCGGGCGCGGCCCGTAGTGCAGGCTCGGGTCGAACCCGTCCTCCACCACCGGGAGCTGGTGCCGCCCGGCCAGCGCCAGCAGCCGGTGGGCCACCTCCCCGCTCATGGCGAGCCCGGTGGGGTTGTGGCCGCTCGGCTGGCAGTAGAAGAGCTTGGGGGCGTGGCGCGCCAGCAGCCGCTCCAGGGCGCCCGCGTCGGGGCCGTCGGGGCCCCACGGCACCGCGCGCAGCTCCGCCCCGAACGCGCGGAAGACCTGCATGGCGCGCGGGTAGGTCGGCTGCTCGATGGCCACGACGTCGCCCGGGTCCAGGAAGGTCCGGGCGATCAGGTCGAAGCCCTGCTGCGAGCCGTTGACGATGAGGATCTCCTCCGGCCGGGCCTCGAGGCCGAAGCGCAGCAGGTACGTGGAGAGGTACCGCCGGAGCGGCGGGTAGCCCGCGCCCGGGTAGTACTGGAGGAGGGCGCCGCCCTCCTCGCGGAGGACCTCGTTGACGACCCGGCGGAAGGCGTCGGTGGGGAAGAGGCCGCTGTCCGGCATGCCGCCCGCGAAGGAGACGACGTCGCCGCCGCCGGCGGCCGGCACGTGCACGCGGCGCCGCTCCTCCTCCGCCGCCACGATCCGTGCGCTGTGGGAGAAGAGCGCCGCCCAGTCCACGGGCGGGCTCCCCGCCGGCGCCGCCGGCCCGGCC
>JBBIOF010000098.1:0-7687 GCA_037443505.1 Candidatus Rokuibacteriota bacterium | reverse complement strand
ATCGCAGGGTACTCCATGAATCCCGTCAAACTATTTTCCGAGACTCATTAGCCCGCAGTGCGCGGCGCCCGGCCGGCCAGGAAGTGGAAGTGCACGTGGTACACCTGCTGGCCGCCCTCCGGCCCGCAGTTCACCGTCACCCGGTAGCCGCGCTCCGCGAAGCCCTTCCGCTCGCCGATCCGGCGCGCGGCCACCAGGCAGCGCCCGATCAGCTCGGCATCGGCGGGCTCCAGCGCCATGATGGACTCGATGTGCTTCCGGGGGACGATGAGCACGTGCACCGGCGCCTTCGGGTAGATGTCCCTGAAGGCGACGACGTGCTCGTCCTCGTACTCGATGTCGGCCGGGCTCTCCCGGCGCACGATGCGGCAGAACAGGCAGTCGGCCACGGTCCTGTATAATACGCCGCCGGACCACGAGAGGAAGGAGACGTTCGATGGGCACCTGTCCGAAGTGCAAGCAGCGCATCCGGAAGAACGGCAACCACGTCAAGCTGGGCAGCGTCTGGTACCACAAGTCCTGCCCGGCCCGCCCCGCCCGCGCGAAGAAGGCCTGACGTCCATCCCGCGGACGACGACGGGGCGCAGCCCATCCCGGGCGTGTGGTCGCGGAGGCGGGGACGCAGCGGGACCGGCGTCCCGCCACGTCCCCCAGGGGATCGTGAGGCTGCGCGCCTCGGGTAATCGAGTGGTGGAGGGTAAGGGATTCGAACCCTCGACCTCGGCGTTGCGAACGCCGCGCTCTCCCAGCTGAGCTAACCCCCCGAAGGGTCAAACGGCCATATTCTACACGCGCTCGCCCGGCGCGCCAGCGCCTTTCTTGTCCGTGGCGTTGAGCAGCGGGCCGAACAGGTCCATGGGGAGCGGGAAGAACGTGGTGGTGTTCCGCTCCGAGGCGATCTCCCGCATGGTCTGCAGGTAGCGCAGCTGGACGGCCACGGGGTACCGGGCCAGCACCTGGGCGGCCTCCGACAGCTTGGCCGCCGCCTGGAACTCGCCGTCGGCGTTGATCACCTTCGCGCGCCGCTCGCGCTCGGCCTCCGCCTGCTTGGCCATGGCGCGCTGCATGTCCTGGGGCAGGTCGATGTGCTTGACCTCCACGGTGGTCACCTTCACGCCCCAGGGGTCCGTGTGCTCGTCGATGATGCGCTGGAGCTGCTGGTTGATCTTGTCGCGGGCGGAGAGGAGGTCGTCCAGCTCCACCTGCCCCAGCACGCTGCGGAGCGTGGTCTGGGCAATCTGCGAGGTGGCGTAGAGGTAGTCCTCCACGGAGATGACGGCGCGCTCGGGGTCCACCACGCGGAAGTAGATGACGGCGTTCACCTTGATGGAGACGTTGTCCCGCGTGATGACGTCCTGCGGCGGCACGTCCATGGCGATGGTGCGCAGGCTCACCTTCACCATCTTGTCGATGAGCGGGACCAGCAGGACCAGGCCCGGGCCGTTCCCCTGCCCGCCGGGGTTGAAGATGGACCTCGCGGAGCGCCCCAGGCGGAAGATCACGGCGCGCTCGTACTCGCGCAGGATCCGGGCGAACGACCCGACGAAGAGGACGACGGCGACGATGACGACCAGCAGCAGCAGCGTGTCCACGGTGATCATGGTTCCCCCCCGCTCTCCCCGGCCTTGACGACCTCCAGGGTCAGCCCCTGGACGTCGACGATCCGGACGCGCTCGCCGTCCTCCACGGGCTCGCCCCGGGCGACGGCGCGCCAGATCTCCCCCTGCACCGTCACCTGACCCTCGGGGGCCAGCCGCCCGCGCGCGACCCCGGTGCGGCCCACGAGGCCCGACGGGCCGAGCAGCGGGCGCCGGGTCAGCGCCCGGACCCCCGCGCTCACCACGAAGAGGAACAGGCCGGCCGTCGCCGCCACGGTCGGCACCAGCACCCACCAGGAGATCCGGAGGCCCCCGGCCTCGGGAGCGTCGAAGAGCATCAGCGAGCCCAGCGCCATGGCCACGGTGCCGCCGATGGCCAGGATGCCGTGGCTCACGACCTTGATCTCCGCGACCAGCAGGACGATGCCGAAGAGGATCAGGAGCAGGCCCGCGTAGTTGATGGGCAGGCTCTGGAACGCGAAGAAGGCCAGGATGAGCGAGATGCCGCCGATGACCCCGGGGAAGATGGCACCCGGGTTGTAGAGCTCGGCCAGCAGCCCGATCATCCCCAGCATCATCAGCACGTAGGCCACGTTGGGGTCGGTGATGGCGCTGAGGAAGCGGTCGCGGAAGCCGATCTCGATGGGCCGCACCGCGGCCTGCCGCGTGGCCAGCGTCACCGGCCCCTTCACGGTCCTCACCGTCCGGCCGTCGATCCGGGCCAGCAGGTCCGGGAGCGACTCGGCCACCACGTCCACCACGCGCAGCCGCACCGCCTCCCGCTCCGTGATGGACACCGACTCCCGCACCGCCTTCTCCGCCCAGTCCGCGTTCCGCCCCCGCTCCAGGGCCACGCTCCGGATGAACGCGGCGGCGTCGTTCTCGATCTTCTTCAGGCTCTCCTTGTCCACCCCGCCCGTGAGGGCCACGGGGTGGGCGGCGCCGATGTTGGTGGCGGGCGCCATCGCCGCCACGTGCGCGGCCATGGTGATGAAGACGCCGGCCGAGGCGGCGCGGGCCCCGGTGGGGGCGACGTAGACGATCACGGGGACGTCGGCGTTGAGCATCCGCTGGACGATGGCCCGCATGGAGCGCTCGAGCCCGCCCGGCGTGTCCAGCTGGATCACCAGCGCCTGGGCCCGCTCGGCCCGCGCGCGGTCGATGGCGGTGCTCACCAGGCGGAGCGTGACCGGGTTGATGACGCCTTCCACGGTGATCACCGACACGGGCGCGGCGGCCTCCACCCGGGCGGCGGCCAGGAGGAGGACGGCGACGGCGGCGGCGAGCAGGGACCGGGCGCGGCTCATCGCGCGAGCGCCAGGACGCTGACCAGCTCGAACAGGAGGTTGGCGGCCAGGAGCGCCGTGACCTGCCCGGGCCCGTCGTAGGGCGGCGCCACCTCCACGACGTCCGCTCCCACGAGGCCGGTGCCGGCCAGCGCGCGCACCAGGGCCAGGGCCTCGTAGGACGTGAGGCCGCCCACCTCGGGCGTCCCGGTGCCCGGCGCGTAAGCGGGGTCCACGGCGTCGATGTCGAAGGAGCAGTAGAGCGGCCCGTCCCCGAGGCGCCCGAGGCGCCCGGCCACCCAGGCCAGGCCGTGCTCCTTGACGGCTTCCACCCGGATCACCTCGATGCCGTGCTCGTCGTGGAAGGCGAAGTCCTCCGGCCCGTAGAGCGGCCCGCGGATGCCCACCTGGACCATCCGGCGGGGGTCGACCAGACCCTCCTCCACCGCGCGCCGAAAGGGGGTGCCGTGGAAGAACTTGCTGCCGAAGTACTCGTCCCACGTGTCCGGGTGGGCGTCGAAGTGCACCAGCCCCAGGGGGCCGTGGCGCCGCGCCAGCGACCGGAGGACGGGCAGCGTGACGGAGTGGTCGCCCCCCACGCAGACGGGCCGGGCCCCGGCCGCGCCCACCTCGTCGATCCTGCGCGCGACCGCCTCGAAGGTGCGCTCGATGGAGATGGGCACCACGTCCACGTCACCGCAGTCGGCCACGCGGAGCCGGTCGAAGGGGTGGACCTTGAGGACGGGGTTCCAGGGCCGGATGAGCGACGACTGCTCGCGCACGGCGCGGGGGCCGAACCGGGCGCCAGGGCGGTACGAGGCCCCGCCGTCGTAGGGGATCCCGATGAGCGCCACGTCGAGGCCGGCGGGCGAGGCCGCCGTGGGCAGCAGCATGAACGTCGCCGGCTGCCCGAAGCGCGGCGAGACGAAGGGGTTGCGGGGCTGCGGCCGGTCCATCAGAGCGCCGAGCCGAGCGCCGCGACCGCCGAGGCCAGCCGCGCGACGTCGTCCTGCGAGTTGAAGACCGAGAAGCTGGCCCGCGAGGTGCCCACCACGCCCAGGCGCCGCATGAGGGGCATGGCGCAGTGGTGCCCGGCCCGCACGGCGATCCCCTCCGCGTCCAGCAGGGCCGCGACGTCGTGGGGGTGGAGGCCCGCCACGGTGAAGGACACCACCGCGGCCCGGTCGGCCGGCGGGCGCGGCCCGTAGACGGTCACGCCCGGGATGGCGGCCAGCGCCGCGGCCGCCTCCCGGGCCAGCCGCCCCTCGTGCTCCCGGACCCGATCCATGCCGAGCTTCTCCAGGTACTCGATGGCCGCCGTCAGGCCCACCGCCTCCGCGATGGGCGGGGTGCCGGGCTCGAACCGCCAGGGCAGGTCGTTCCACCGGGCGCGGTCGATCCAGACCT
Organism: Candidatus Rokuibacteriota bacterium; assembly: GCA_037443505.1. GTDB lineage: Bacteria > Methylomirabilota > Methylomirabilia > Rokubacteriales > CSP1-6 > JBBIOF01. The sequence continues at coordinate 3,396 of JBBIOF010000098.1, read as the reverse complement.
CCTTGATCATCTCGCCCCCGCCCCGGGTGGGTTCGAGGCGCTCGAGGATCTCGCGCCGGCCCCAGAGGACCCCGATGCCGGTGGGCCCCAGGACCTTGTGGCCGGAGAAGACGTAAAAATCACATTCCATCGCTGACATGTCCAGCGGCATGTGAGGCGCCGCTTGAGCACCGTCCACCAGGCTCAGGGCCCCGGCCCGCCTGGCCCGGCGGCAGAGGTCCGCCACGGGGTTGACGGTGCCGAGCACGTTGGAGACGTGGGTGAGCGCCAGCACCCGGGTGCGCGGCCCCAGCAGGCGCTCGAAGGCCTCCAGGTCCAGGACGCCGTCCCCCACCACCGGCACCGCGCGCACGACCGCCCCCCGGCCGCGGGCCGCCATCTGCCACGGGATGATGTTGGAGTGGTGCTCCATCTCCGTGATCAGGATCTCGTCGCCCGGGGCGAGCGTGTGGCCGACGGCGTCCGCCACCAGGTTGATCCCGTCCGTGGTGCCCCGGGTGAGGACGACCTCCTCGCGCGCCCCGGCGCCGATGAAGCGCTGGACCCGGTCCCGGGCGGCCTCGTAGAGCTCGGTGGCCTCCTCGCCCAGGGTGTGGATGGACCGGTGGACGTTGGCGTGCGACCGCTCGTAGTAGCGGCTCATCGCCTCGATCACCACGCGCGGCTTCTGGCTCGAGGCCGCGGAGTCGAGGTACACGAGCGGGTGGCCGTTGACCACCCGCTCGAGCACGGGGAAGTCCGCGCGGGTCTGCTCGTCGAGCCTCATCGCCCGTCCAGCGCGGCGGCCAGCACGGCGAGCGGCAGCGTCACGCAGCCCATGCGGGTGGGCCGGATGTCGGCCTGGAGCACGTCCAGCACGTCCCGGGCGCCCAGCGCCGCCGCCTCCGCCGTGGACCGGCCCTCCACCATCTCGGCCAGCACGTCGGCCGACGCGGTGCAGATGGCGCAGGAGTCGCCCACGAAGCGGGCCGCGCGCACCCGGCCGCCCTCCACCGCGAGCGTCATGCGCACGCGGTCGCCGCAGAGGGGGTTCACGTCCTCGGCCACGGCGTTGGCGCCCGGCAGCTCGCCCCGGAACCCGGGCCGCCGCCACCGCGCCCGGATGACGTCGCTGTAGACGGCCGCCGCGGCGCGCATCACCCGAGCTCGCCGCGCGCGGCGCTCGGCCGGTACGGCGGGAAGCGGTAGGCCACGTCGCGCGAGAGCAGGCCCCCGTGGCCCAGCTCGGCGATCTCCCGGTTGCCCACGGTGTCGCCGGCGAGGATGCGGGGCAGCACCAGGTCGAAGGTGGTCGCCTGGGAGAACATGCCGCAGGTCGGCATGCCGAGGATCGTGGTGCCGTCCCAGTGCGCGAGCCAGAGCAGGCTGCCGGGGTGCGCGGGCGCGCCGTGCCGCTCCATGCGCGCGCCCAGGAGGTCCAGGCCGCCGAACACCGGGTCCAGCGGGTCCAGGGCGCTCGCGCCGGCCACGACGAGCAGGTGGGCGCCGGCCTCCCGGAGCGCCCTCAGCTCGTCCGCCACCACCTGGGCCGTGCCGCCCGCGTAGCGCACGGGCAGCAGGCGCGAGCCGAACCAGTCGACCTTCTGCTGCAGCGCGGTCTCGAACCGGGCCCGCTGCCTGGCGTCGAGGTTCTCGCGTGCCACGGCGCCCAGCGTCAGCGGGCGGAACGCGCGGACGGCCACCAGGCCTCGCGCCGTGCCGGCGATGCGCTCCACGGTGGCCATGGTGCCCTCGGCGATGACCAGCGGCGTGACCTTCGCCCTGGCCACCGTCTCGCCGGGCTCCACCGGCTGGCCGTCGAACAGCGTGAAGACCGCGATCCCGGCCTGCGCGTTGACCTCCGCCAGCGCGGCCCGGTCCACGGCGAGGAGGCCGCGGCGCGTCGCCGTCAGCGTCCACTGCCCGCCCGTGTAGCCCCTGACCTCGACGCCATCGCCCACGGCGGCCCGGGCCAGGCGGGCCCCCGCCTCCTCCTCGTGCAGGTCGCCCGGCTCCATGGCGATGACGTGGATCTCGTCCCACGGCGCCGCCAGCAGCGCGGCGGCGGCCGCGGCATCCACGCGGCTCCCCTTGCCCGCGACCACCTTGCCGGCGGCGTCGCGGACGTCGTGGCAGAGCACCGTGCCGGCGAGGGCCTCGGGGCTCGCCGCGTCGTGGCGGATCGCCAGGGCCTTCATCGCGGGCGCCGCGCGCTGAGCGGCTGGCCGGTCCCGCCGCCCCGCACCGCCTGGATCTCCGCCAGGATGGCCAGGGCGATCTCGGGCGCGCTGCGCGCCCCCAGGTCGAGGCCGATGGGGACGCGCACGCGCTTGAGCTGGGCGTCGCCCACGCCCTCCTCCGCGAGGAGCTTGAGGATGGCGGCGCCGCGGCGGGTGGAGCCCAGCATGCCGATGTAGCCGCAGTCGGTGCCGAGCGCGTGGCGCAGCACCGGCAGGTCGTACTTGTAGTCGTGGGCCACCAGCACCAGCGCCGCCGCCGGGGTCAGGGCGTACTCGCGGACCAGCTCGGAGGGGATGCCCACGCGGAGGTCGTCCACGTCGGGGAAGCGCTCGCGGGTGGCGAAGCGGGGCCGCCCGTCCAGCACCACCGTCCGGTAGCCCAGCACGCGGGCCATCTGCGTGAGCGGCATGGCCACGTGGCCGGCGCCGACCACCAGGAGCAGCGCCGGCGGGCCGAACACCTCCACGAACGCCCGCACGCCCTCCAGGACCATCGTGCGCGAGGTGCCGCGGGCCATGGCCTCCCGCGCCTCCGCGCCGAAGCGCTCGTCCAGGAACGGATCGCCCAGCCCGCCCTCGCACGTGTCGTCGTCCAGCACGAGGAGCTTGCCCTCCGCCCCGTCGAGGCGCGTGACCAGGGCGCCGTGGCCTCCCGCGGCGGCGTGGCGCCGCGCGCGCTCGTAGAGGCGCAGGGCGCCCTCGCTGGGCCGGTCCAGGGCGAGGGGCTCCACGAGGACCTCGATGGTGCCCCCGCAGGTGAGCCCGATCTCCCAGGCCTCCTCGTCGCCCAGGTCGAGCTGCAGCAGCCGGGGCCGCATGGTCTCGAGGACGCGGCCCGACTCCTCGATGACCTGGGCGTCCACGCAGCCGCCGATGGTCACGGAGCCGAGCACGCCGCCCCCCTCGCCCACCACCATCCTGGCCCCTTCCTTCCGGGGCGTGGTCCCGCGCGTGTCCACCAGCGTGGCGACGGCGACCCGGGAGGCGGCATCGCGCAATTGTTCAATGTGATCGAAGAGTTCTGACATGGCATGACAATGATACGCTCGCGCCGGAGAAAACGAAAACCGGCCCCGGCGCGGCCGCGGGGGGCCGCGGGGGCGGAGCGGTCAGGCGGCGCGCTCGGCGGGGCTGCCGGGCGAGCTCGCGATCGGTGGGGCTGGGGTCTCGCCGGGCT
>JBBIOF010000097.1:0-7703 GCA_037443505.1 Candidatus Rokuibacteriota bacterium | reverse complement strand
GGGCAGCGGTCGCACCCCCCGAGCGGGGCCACCTCGATGTCCGCGCCCCTCAGCTCGGCCACGCGGGCGGCCTCCACCAGCGCCACCCGGACCAGGCCGGAGGCGGAGGCCGCGGGCGCCCACAGGGCGAGCAGCGCGGCGGCGGCCAGGAGCGGTCTCACCGGCGCCCGATCAGCCAGAAGAGGAGCGTGAGGACGACGCTGATCAGCAGCGAGGTCGCGAGGGGGAAGTAGAAGGTCCAGTTGCCGCGGTGGATGTAGATGTCGCCGGGCAGGCGGCCCACCCACGGCAGCCGGCCGGCCAGGAGCACCACCACCCCGGCCAGCACGATCACCAGGCCGAAGACGATCAGGAGCTTGCCCAGCTCGTTCACTCGAACAGCCCCGGCTGCCCGCCCGGCACGGGAGGCTGCTTGCCCAGGTGCAGGTACGCCTCGCGCCCCACCCGGCGGCCGGCCGGGGTCCGGATCAGGAAGCCGATCTTGAGGAGGTAGGGCTCCACCAGCTCGGTGAGGGACTCGGCCTCATCGTTGATGGTGGCCGCCACCGCCTCGATGCCCACCGGACCGCCGCCGTAGTGGTCGATGATGGCGCCGAGGAACCGGCGGTCGAGCCGGTCGAGACCCCGGGCGTCCACGCCCTCCCGGTCCAGGGCGTCGCGCGCGATCGCGGCGGTGATGGCACCGTCGCCGCTCACCTGCGCGTAGTCGCGCACGCGCCGGAGCAGGCGGTTGACGATGCGCGGCGTCCCCCGGGACCGGCCCGCGATCTCCCGGGCCGCCGCGGGCTCGATCCGGGCCCCCAGGATGGAGGCCGAGCGCGTCACGATGCGGGCCAGCTCCTCCTCCGAGTAGAAGTCCAGGTGGTGGTAGATGCCGAACCGCTCGCGCAGCGGTGCCGAGAGCATGCCGGGACGGGTGGTGGCCGCCACCAGCGTGAACGGCCGCAGCGCGTACTTCAGGGTGCGCGCGTGCATGCCCCGGTCCACCACGAAGTTGACGGCGAAGTCCTCCATGGCGGGGTAGAGCAGCTCCTCCACCGCCCGGGGCAGCCGGTGGATCTCGTCGATGAACAGGACGTCGTGCTCGCCCAGGTTGGTGAGGATGCCCATGAGGTCGGCGCCTCGCTCGATGGCGGGCCCCGAGGTGGCCACCAGGCTGGTCCCCATCTCGTTGGCGATGACGCCGGCCAGGGTGGTCTTGCCGAGCCCCGGCGGGCCGTAGAGCAGCACGTGGTCCACGCACTCCCGCCGCTGGCGGGCGGCCTCCACCGACACCCGGAGGCTCGCCACCGCCTGCTCCTGGCCCACGTACTCGGCGAAGGAGCGCGGCCGCAGCTGGCGCTCGAACTGCGCCTCCTCGGGCGCCACGGCCCGGCTCAGCAGGCCCCCCTCGCCGCGCGGCACCCGGGTCACGGCCGCCGCGCCCCCCGGTAAATCTCGTCGAACAGCTCCTCGGCCGTGACGATGTCGGGCCGCCGGGCGAGCGCGTCGGCGATGAGCTGGGAGGCCTCGCCGGGCCGGTGCCCGAGCTGCTTGACCAGCACCTCCCACACGAGCTCCCTGAGCCCGTCCACCCCGGCGGCCGCCGGCGCGGGGGCGGGCGCGGGCTCGGGCGCCTCGGCCCGCGCCAGGGCGAACTTCGCCACCTTGCCGTGGAGCTGGGCCACGATGTTCTTGGCCTTCTGGGGCCCGATGCCCGGCAGCGAGCGAAGGTACTTCTCGTCCTGCCGGGCGATGGCCGACGCGATCTCGCCCACCGGCGCCGCCAGCGCGCGCGCCGCCACCATGGGGCCCATGTCCTTCACGGTGATGAGCTTCTCGAAGAACTCCCGGTCGAGCTCGGAGGTGAACCCGATCAGCACGGGACGGGGCTGGTCGCGCGTGGCGTGGTAGTAGGTGACCAGCGCGACCTCGCTCGCCTCGTCGCCGTCGCCGGCGTCGAGGCCCTCGAGCCGGCGGAGCACGATGGGCGGCAGGAAGACCTCGTAGCCGACGCCGCCCGTCTCCAGCACGATCCGGTCCTCGTACCTGCGGCGCAGCCGACCCGTCAGCGACGCGATCACGGCCCCCTCACCGGACCCGGCCGAGCCGCGCCAGGCCCGCGAAGGCCAGCGCCAGCGCGTCGGCCACGTGGGACGGCCGCGGCAGCTCGGGGAGGTCCAGCAGCCGCCGCACGGCGTGCTGCACCTGCTCCTTGGAGGCGGCCCCGTGGGCGGCCACCACCCGCTTCACCTCGGCCGGGCTCAGGGCCAGCACCGCCACGTCGTGCCGGCGCGCGGCCAGGTACACCACGCCCCGGGCGTGGGCCATGAGGAGCGCGGTTCGCGGAAACCGGTACTCCGCGTAGAGGTCCTCGACCACCATGGCCGCGGGCACGTGCTTGTCCAGCAGACCGGCCACCGCCCCGTGGATGGTGTCGAGCCGCTCCTCCAGGGCGACGTCCGGGCGGGTCTCGACGACCCCCATGTCCAGCAGGGCGGGCCGGCCGGGCGCGGCCGCCAGCACCGCGTACCCGGTGGCGACCAGCCCCGGATCGACGCCGAGGACGCGCGCATCGGGCGGGGCGGCCGGGAGGCGCTCAGGCAGCCGAGATGGCCTCCATGATCTCGTCCGGAATGTCGTAGTTCGCGTAGACCGCCTGGACGTCGTCCAGCTCCTCCAGCGCCTCGATCAGCTTGAGGACGGCCGGCGCGTCCTTGCCCTCCGGGCGCACCGTGGACTGGGGCATGAACGTCACCTCGGCCGCCAGCACCGGCACGCGGTTCCGCTCCAGCGCCGCGCGCACCTGGTCCATTTCACCAGGGGCCGTCGTGATCTCGAAAACTTTTTCGCTCCGCTTCATGTCGGTGGCGCCCGCCTCGAGCGCCAGGGCCAGCAGGTCGTCCTCGCCGATGCGGGTGGCGTCCACCTGGATCACGCCCTTGCGCTCGAACATCCAGGCCACCGCGCCCGAGGACCCCAGGTTGCCCCCGTGCTTCTCGAAGACGTGCCGGATCTCCGGCGCCGTGCGGTTGCGGTTGTCGGTGAGCACCCGGACCATCACGGCCACCCCGCCCGGGGCGTAGCCCTCGTACGTGATCTCCTCGTAGGCCTCGCCCGGCAGCTCGCCGGTGCCCTTCTGGATGGCGCGGCGGATGTTCTCGTGCGGCATGTTCGCCTCCTTGGCGGACTCGATGGCCGCCTTGAGGCGCATGTTGGTCTTCGGGTCGCCGCCGCCGTTGCGCGCCGCCACCGTGATCTCGCGCAGGATCTTGGAGAAGAGCTTGCCGCGCTGGACGTCGGTCTTGGCCTTCTTCCGCTTGATCTGAGCCCACCGTGAATGCCCTGACATCGTCCTACCCTCTCTCCCGTTGGCCTTCGTCCGCGAGGGCGGCCCGGAGCCGCTTCACCCGCTCGAGCCGCTGCTCCCGTCGCACCAGCGCCGCCTCCCAGCGTCGCCGCTCGCCCGGAGTCCCGGGCACGAACGGGGGGCACGGTCGCGGCCGCAGGTCGGGGCCGAGGTGCACGAACGTGAGGAACGCCGTGCAGGCGTGGCGCACCTCGCCCGTCCACGGCTTCTCCGCCAGCACCTTCACCCCCACCTCGAGCGACGAGGTGCCCACGTGGTTCAGGCCGGCCTTGAAGATCACCACCTCGTGCGCGTAGATGGGCGAGTAGAAGTCCATGGCGTCCAGGCAGGCGGTCATGACCAGCCCCCGGCAGTAGCGCATGCAGAGGATGCCGCCCGCTTCGTCCAGGGCCATCAGCATCCGGCCCGCGAACATCATGTTGCCAAACAGCACGTCCTCCGGCAGCACCGGCCGGACCGACTCGAAGCGCCACCGGACGTCCTCGTCCGCGCCGGGCGCCGCCTCGGCCACCGCCTGCTTCCGCGCGAACCGGGCCAGCCGCCGCTCGCGCCGGATCCGGGCCGCCTCCACCAGCGCCTCCTCCTCGGCGCCCCGGGGCTCGATCCTCCGGGCGACCGGCCGGGGCCTGGCGTCCTCCCCGAGGCTCACGAAGACCAGGTGCGAGTTCAGGGTGACGGCCCGCTCGCCGGTGAGCACGTTCTCGGCCCAGACCCGGACGCTCACCTCCAGCGAGGTCCGGCCCACGTACTCCACCTGGGCGCGGAGGATGGCGATCTCGCCGACCCTGACGGGGTGGAGGAAGTCGATGTCGTCCATCGCCCCCAGGACGACCGGGCCCCGGGCGACCCGGGCCGCCGCCATCGTCCCCGCCTCGGTGATCCACTCCATCATCCGGCCGCCGTGGATCTGCCCGGGCGCACCCGCGTGCTCCGGGAACACCCACTGGACCTTCTCGACGGCGGTCTCGGCGATCGACGGCATGGCCCCCGGAAACACGAGCGCCCCCTGGACGCTCGCGGGGGCACGGTCTCTTGTATCACGAGCCTCCGCCGGGGCGCAATCCGCACCGGGACTGGCCGGCGGACAGGCCCCCGGAAGCCACGACCGACGGGCGGCCCGCCGGGGTCTTGCGGTATTGTGGTCCCGATGCCACTGACCGCACTGGTGGTGGAGGACGATCCGAGCGTCTTCGAGACCATCCGCGAGACCCTCGAGGTGGAGGGCATCGACTGCCTCGGCGCGCCCGACGGGCCCACCGCCCTGGAGATGGTCGTGGCCAGGCGCCCGGACCTGGTCGTCCTGGACGTCAAGCTCCCCGGGCTCAGCGGCCTCGAGGTGTGCCGCCGGATCCGCCAGAACCCGGTGACGTCGCGCCTGCCCATCATCATCGTCAGCGCCCTCGGGGCGGAGGCCGATCATGTCCGGGGCCTCGAGATCGGCGCCGACGACTACGTGTCCAAGCCCTTCGGGGTGCGTGAGCTGCTGGCCCGGGTCCGGGCGGTGCTCCGGCGGTCCGCCCCGCCCGCGGAGCCCAGCCCGTGGCGGTTCGGCGGGCTGGAGATCGACGTCGGCAAGCGGCGGGTGACCCTGCACGGCGCGCCGGTCGCCCTGACCCGCACCGAGTTCGGCCTGCTCGAGGCCCTGATCCGGGCCGGGGGCCAGGGGCTGAGCCGCAGCCAGCTCCTGGCGGCCGTCAGGGGCTACGCCAAGCCCGAGGAGATCGAGTCGCGCACCATCGACGTCCACCTGGGCCGCCTGCGCGCCAAGCTGGGCTCCGAGGCCCCCCGCCTGGTCACCCTTCGCGGCTTCGGCTACCGCTTCGACACCGGCGCCTGACGGCCGGGCCGGCGGAACACCCCGAAAACGTTACAGAACCGTGATACGCCCGTGACGTGCCGGCGCCGATCCCTCCGGCGAGCGGAGCCGCTGTCCGGCTCCGCAAGTCGGGAGACAGGGCACCATGGACGAGCCGGCGGGTATGCCGGGGACGACGCTCCGCGAGATCATGGAATCGGTGAGGCGCGTCACCGAGCTCCTCGCGGAGCTGGCGGCGGCCGTGAGAGCCAAGGATGCCGTCGAGGAGGTGAGCCACCCAGCCAACTCACCGGAGCCGTGACCACCAGAGAGCAGTGGCTCGACCGCCGTCATGGAGGACGGCGGGCTCGAGGAGTTCCCCTCGCCCATCCCCTCGCCTGACTCCTCGAGGCGGCCAGCCGCCGCGGCCAGCGCGGCGGCTGGCCGCGGAGCCCTCCCCTCGACCCCCCGGACCTACGGCAGCCCGGCCCCGCCGTCGAACCCCACCGCCGTCAGCCGGTGGAAGCCCGTAGGGTGCAGCCGGAGCCCACGCACCTCGGGACGCACCACCGCCCAGACCAGCCGCACGTAGAGCGGGATCCACGGGAGCTCCTCGGCCAGGAGCGCCTGCGCCCGCAGGTAGAGGCGCTGGCGCTCGGGCCGGAACGCGAGCTGGCTTGCCCGGATCAGGACGTCGTCCAGCCGCGCGTTCCGGTAGAAGGAGAAGTTCATCATCCGGGGCCCGCGACCGGCGCCCTCGCTGGTGGACAGGGGATAGAGGAAGAGGTGCGGGTCGCCCCCGAGCACGGTGGCCTCCAGGAGGGCGAGGTCGTGCTCGCCCGCCGCCAGGGCCGAACGCGCGGTGCCCTCGGGCTCGGGCCGCAGACGCACCCGGATGTCGGCGGCTTCGAGCGTCAGCTGCAGGGCCTCGCCCAGGAGCTGGAGGTCGATCTGGGCCGTGTCCTGGGGCACGAGCAGCGAGGGCGTGAGCCCGCGGGGCCACCCCCCTTCGCTCAGGAGGCGGGCCACGGTCTGCCGGGTGCCCCCGAGGATGGCCGACCCCTCGCGGCGCGCCCAGACCCCTGGCGGCAGGAAGGACTGGAGGGGCACGGCCGCACGCCCGAGCGCGATCCCGATCACCGCGGGGTCCAGCGCGGCGGCCAGGGCCTGGCGGACCTTCTTCCTGGAGAAGGGTTCCTTCTCGGTGTTGAAGGCCAGGTAGCCGACGCGGAGGCCAGGGACGGAGAGCGCCCAGTCCGCGCGACGCGGCGGGCCGGGCGGGAGCCAGACGTCGAGGCCCCCCGCGGCCAGCTCCGCCTCCGCGTGCTCCTCCGAGCCCACCTCGAGGAAGACGAGTCGCTCGGCGCGCACCGGTCCGCCCCAGTGCCCCGGGACCGCCTCCAGGACGAGCCTGCCGCTCCCGACCTCCACCGGACGGTACGGTCCGCTGCCCACCAGGCGCGCCGCGCCGTCGGCCGCGGCGACCGCCTTGACGATGCCGAAGCCGGGGTGGGCGAGCACCGTGAGCAGCGGCGCGTACGGCTGGACGAGCACGAACTGCACGGTGCTCGGGTCCGGGGCGCGCACCTCCTTGACGACGCCCGGCGTCCCGCGCAGCAGGGCGGACCACACCGGGGAGGGTCTGAGGGGATCGGCGGAGCGCTGCCGCTCGAAGCTCGCGGCGACCTCGGCGGCGGTGAGTGCCGTTCCGTCATGGAAGCGGACGCCGGTGCGCAGGGTGAACGTCCAGGTGAGACCGTCGCGCGACACGTTCCACCGCGTGGCCAGGGCCGGCGCGACGTCGGTGGTGCCCTCGCGGTAGGCGACGAGGGTATCGAACACCTGCCGGGCGATCAGCGGCACCGCGCCCTCGAGGGCGCCCGCCGGGTCCAGCACGGCCGGTACCCCGGCCACGCCCACGCGGACCTCCCGGCGCGCGGCCGGCGCCGGCATCTGGGCGGAAGGAGTGGACGGCCATGCGGCAAGAATGGCCATCGCGGTCCACATCGCGACGGCGACGGCGCGCGGGCGCATAGCCCACTTATACGTGGAACCCGAGGGGCACGCCATCCGTTTCGAGGTGTGAGGACGGCGGCGGTGACCGGGTACGGAACTTGCTCCCTCGAGAGCCTCGAGGAGGCGCGAGTCGAGGGCGCCGGGGGGAAAACGATCGTGATTTCAAGCACTCGACGCTCATCCGGGCGGCCCGGAACCTTGACTTTCCCTACTCCAGCCGCCATACTTCGTCACGAGTGGTGACGACCGTGCACGGGCGGCTCACCAGGGCTCCAGAGAGAAGGGATGGGCTATGAAGGAGTTCGACAAAAAGAGTAGCCCGAGTCGCGAAGGCTTCTCGAAATTCCTCCCCGCCTCGATGTCCGATGCCGGCACGCGTCGTCGCCTGACCGAGTACGAGATCCAGGTCCAGGACCTCCAGGCCTACATCCGCTCGCTGGAGGCCGAGACCCTGCACCTCCGGAAGAAGCTCGAGGACACGCCCAAGGAGTTCATGGTCCTCGAGAACAAGCTGCGCGAGGCCAACCGCCAGCTCGTCCAGGC
>JBBIOF010000096.1:0-7774 GCA_037443505.1 Candidatus Rokuibacteriota bacterium | reverse complement strand
CAATTTGTCAAACAGCTGCGCCTCTGCGCCGCGTTGCCGTCCTCGGGGTGCTGTGGTCCGTCCCGTGCTCGCGCTCCTTGAGCGTCCGGTAGATCGTCCGGCTGGCGATACCGAGCAGCGTGGCGGCCCACTTCTTGTGGCCCCGGGTCTGGCGGAGCGTTTCCTCGATGGGCTGCCGCTCGACCTCGTCGAGCGGTGTGCCGGCGAGGATCGGAACGACGCGCGCGGGGGCTTCGGCGTTCGCGATGGCCTCGGGGAGGTCAGCGAGGTCGGAACCGCAAACCTTGTTGACGAAATGTCGAGCACCTTGGCCCGGTCGGAGTGCGACCCGCCAGTCTGTCGGTTCCGCCCGACCCGGACTTCCCTGATCACCACGATTTTCTCACGGCTTGCGCCAGCCCGGAGGTGGCATGGGGTTTTCTTCGTGCTGTGAGCATGATTGCCTCACGCTCGAGGAGATGGCCTCTCCGGCTCCGAGCTGGGGGGACAGTGACCGCGTGACGGGGGAGGCCGGGCATGGGGGCCGCTGCCTGAGGACGTGGGGGCTCCCGGGCCCCCACGTGCCGAGAGGAGTCGCGTCGTGAGTGCGACGACGAACACCGTCAGCCAGACGTTCCGCGTCACCGGGATGCACTGCGCCGGGTGCGTGGCGAAGGTGGAGGCTGCCGTGACGGCGCTCGACGGCGTGAGCCGGGCCGTGGTGAGCCTCGAGCCGGGGCTGGTGCGTGTGACGTTCGTGCCGTCGCGCACCAGCCCCGAGCGCATCGCCGAGGCGATCCGCGACCTCGGCTACGAGGTGGAGCAGAAGCTCGAGGGCCAGGCCGCCCTCGACCGGGAGCAGGCGCTCCGCCAGGCGGAGATCCGGCGCCAGGGTCGCTGGATGCTGGTGTCCTGGCCGCTGGCCATCGTCATCATGGCCGGGACGTTCCGGGAGTACTGGATCCTCCCGTCCCTGGTTCCGGCGTGGCTCGGCCAGCCGATCGCCCTGTTCCTGCTGGCCACGCCCGTCGTGCTGGGCCCGGGCTGGCAGTTCTTCGCCAGCAGCGCCCGGGGGCTCCAGCGCGGCCTGACCGACATGAACCTCCTCTACGCCACGGGAATCGGCGCCGCCTACCTGATCGGCGTCCTGAACACCTTCTTCCCTGGCGCCGGGTTCGGAGGCACGAGGGCCATCTTTTACGAATCGGCGGTGCTGCTGACGGCGTTCATCATCCTCGGCAAGTACCTGGAGGCGCTCACGCGCGGGCGGACCTCCGAGGCGATCCGGAAGCTGATGCACCTTCAACCGACGGTCGCCAGGGTGGTACGCGACGGCGAGGAGCATGAGGTGCCTGCCGAGGAAGTGAGAGTCGGCGACGTGGTCCTGGTGCGTCCGGGGGAACGGGTCCCGGTGGATGGCCTGGTTCTCGACGGCTATTCCGCCGTCGATGAGTCGATGCTGACCGGCGAGAGCCTGCCGGTGGAGAAGCAGGCCGGGGCGACGGTCATGGGCGGGACGCTGAACAAGACCGGCGCCTTCCGCTTCCGGGCCACCCAGGTAGGCGGCGAGACGGCCCTGGCCCAGATCATCCGGCTCGTCGAGGAGGCGCAAGCCTCCAGGGCGCCGATCCAGAAGCTGGCCGACTGGGTGGCCGGTCACTTCATCCTGGGTGTTCACGCGCTGGCGCTCGCCGTCTTCGTCTTCTGGTTCCTGGCCGGCTACCGGCTCTTCTTCGACCCGGCCTCGCGTTTCATCCTCTCCCCGTACGCGCTCGGGGAGATCGGGGTCTTCGGCTTCGCGCTGCTGCTGTCCATCACGGTGCTCGTGATTTCCTGCCCGTGCGCGGTGGGGATGGCGACGCCGAGCGCCATGATGGCGGGCACGGGCAAGGCCGCCGAGCACGGGGTGCTGTTCAAGGGGGCCGACGCCATCGAGGCGGCGACGAAGGTCGACACGGTCATCCTGGACAAGACCGGGACGCTTACCCGCGGCGAGCCGTCGGTCACCGACGTCGTGCCGGTGGCGGGCATCCGCCGCGAGGAGCTGCTCGGCTGGGCGGCGGCGGCGGAGGTGGCCTCCGAGCACCCGCTGGGCGAGGCGATCGTTCGCGCCGCGCGGGAGGCCGGCCTCGCCGTCGAGCGTCCCGACTCGTTCCAGGCCATTCCTGGCCACGGTGTCGAGGCGACCTCGCACGGGCGAAAGATCCTTCTCGGCACGCGCCGGCTCATGGCCCTGCGCGGCATCGATGTCGGCGGGGAGGAGGAACGGCTCCGGGCGCTCGAGTCCGAGGGCAAGACGGCGATGCTGGTCGCGGCGGACGGGCGCCTGGCCGGCATCGTAGCCTGTGCCGACACGTTGAAGCCCCACGCGCGGGAGGCGGTCGCCGCGCTCAAGCGGATGGGCCTTCAGACGGCGATCCTGACCGGGGACAACCGGAGGACGGCGGAAGCGATCGCCCGCCAGGTGGGCATCGATCGGGCGCTGGCCGAGGTGCTTCCCGACCAGAAGGTGGCCGAGGTGGAGCGCCTTCAGGCGGACGGGCGCCGGGTAGCGATGGTCGGCGACGGGATCAACGACGCGCCGGCCCTGGCTCGGGCCGACCTGGGCGTGGCCATCGGCTCGGGCACGGACGTGGCCAAGGAGACCGGCCACGTGATCCTGCTCAAGGAGGACCTGCGCGACATCATCGTGGCCTTCGAGGTCGCCCGGGCCACGATGCGAAAGGTGAGGCAGAACCTCTTCTGGGCGTTCTCCTACAACACGCTCTCGATCCCGCTGGGTGCGGGCCTGTTCTACCCGTTCTGGCGGCTGGTCGTGAGCCCCGAGCTGGCGGCGCTGCTGATGGCGGTCAGCTCGCTCAGCGTGACCCTCAACACGCTGCTGCTCAAGCGGTTCACGCCGGCGTCGAAGGGGTGGCGGTAATGGACGGCACGTCCGCGGCGGCTGGCGGCCGTGCGAGTCCGCTGCCGGCCTTCCTGATCTCGCTGGTTGCCGCCGGTGTCTTCCTCGCGGCTGCGTGGTGGGTGGGCGAGGCGCCCCCGCTGGCGATCTGGGGCGGTGCCGTCTGGGTCTTCGTGCTCTCGACGATCGTCACGCTGCCGCTGGTGATCGGACGGCGACCGCGGCGCCAGGATCGCCCGGTCGCCGGCGACGGCGGCTCGACCATGAGCATGGCGCTCATGGTGTGGCTCTGCGCGCTGCCGTTCGTGTTCCTGCTGGTGGCGCCGCTGCTGGGGCTGCGCGCGGCGGTGACGGCGGCCCTCCTCATGCTGGTCGGGATCAGCGCCCTGTGCGTGGGCGTGTGTTTGTGGAAACTGCCGCCGGGACAGCCGCGCCGGTGACGAGTCGCCTCGCTGGCGCCTCGTCCCGGTGGGGCCTGCGGTCATCGGTGTGGCGGAAAGGGGATGGCCATGCACGGGGAGGAGATCGCCTGGGGGTATGGCTTCTGGTCCCTGGTGGCCGTGAACGCCGCCATGTTCATCCTTCTGGCCTTGTCGTACCTGACGCCCGTCAGGCGCCGCGAGTGGCGGTCCTTCGGCGTCTTCACCGCCTTCGTGGTCGCGCTCTTCACGGAGATGTACGGGTTTCCGCTGACCGTTTACATCCTGACCGCCGTGCTCGGGAGCCGTTACCCCGCGTTGAATCCCTTCTCCCATGCCTCGGGCCATCTCTGGATCATGCTGCTCGGTGGGGGAGCACGGATGTCGGTCGTGATCCACGTCGTCTCCAACGGCCTCATGCTGGCCGGCCTGGTCCTGATGGGCGCGGGCTGGCGCCGGATCCACGGCGCCAGGGGAGCGCTGGTGACGGAGGGCGTGTATGCTTGGGTGCGCCATCCCCAGTACACGGGACTGTTCGTGATTTCGATCGGGATGCTGGTGCAGTGGCCGACGATCATCACCGTGGCGACCTGGCCGCTCCTCATCGCCGTCTACTATCGGCTGGCCCGGCGCGAGGAGCGGGAGGCGGAAGAGCGGTTCGGGGCGGGCTACCGCGTCTACAAGGCGCAGGTGGGGATGTTTCTCCCGCGAATGAGGCGCTCGGCAATCCTGGGAGAACGAGCGTGGAGGCGCGGCGCATGACATCTCCGGAAGACGGCGCGCCGGCGCTCGTGGCGGAGGGCCAGGGCGGCGCACGCGAGAGGAGGCGTCGATGGAGCTTCGCGGTGATCCCATCCGTCATGCGCGGGTCCCGTCGGCGACGACGGGCGTCGCCGAGACGCCCGGCCTCCGGCGCATCGAGCTGCCCGTGTCCGGGCTCACCTGCGAGAAGTGCGCGGGCGCGGTCGAGCGAGCCCTCCGCGCGGTGCCCGGCGTCGGGCGGGCGACGGTCAACCTGGTAGCGGGGCGGGCCTTCGTGGAATACGACCCCCGGCGGGCAACGGTCTCCGCGCTCGCTCGGGCGATCAGGGAAGCGGGCTACCGGGTCGGCACGGCCAGGGCGCGCTTCGTCATCCGGGGCATCACCTGTGCCTCGTGCGTCACGACCATCGAGCGGGCGCTGCTCGCCACGCCCGGCGTCATCAGGGCGCAGGTGAACGTCGGGACCGAGGAGGCGGACGTCGAGTACCTGCCCGGGGCCAGCGATGTCGGTGCCGTCATCGCGGCTGTCGGCTCGGCCGGCTACCGGGTGGTGGACACGCCGCCGCCGGCGGCTCCAGACGCCCTCGACCGGGAGGCGGCCGAGCGGGAACGCGAGTACCGGTCGCTCATGCGCAAGTGGTGGTTTGGGGCGGCCGTCGGCGTCTTCACGATGATCATGAGCTACCCGTGGCTCTTCCCGGTCCTGCGGGACTGGTTCCCCCGCGGCAGCGCGCGGGTCTGGTACGCGTGGGCGGGGATGGGCGTCGGCTCCTTCGCTGTCCTGGCCTACAGCGGCAACCAGTTCTTCACGGGGGCCTGGCAGGCGCTCAGGCACCGCTCGGCGAACATGCACACCCTCATCGCCCTGGGCACCGGCGTGGCGTGGGTGTATTCCACGATCGCGCTCCTCGCGCCCCGGATCTTCCCGGCGGCCGAGTACGCCGAGGTGTACTACGACGTCACCGTGGTGGTCACCGCTCTGGTGGTGCTGGGGCTGGCCATGGAGCTCAAGGCCAAGGGCCGGGCCTCGGAGGCCATCAAGAAGCTCGTCGGGCTGCAGGCCAGGACGGCCCGGGTCGTTCGCGACGGCCGCGAGATGGACGTCCCGGTCGAGGAGGTCCTGGTCGGCGACCTGGTCGTCGTCCGTCCCGGGGAGAGGGTCCCCGTGGACGGCGAGGTGGTCGAGGGCGGCTCGGCCGTGGACGAGTCGATGGTGACCGGGGAGTCGATCCCGGTGGAAAAGCGCGTCGGGGACGAGGTGATCGGCGCCACCATCAACAAGACCGGCAGTTTCAGGTTCCGCGCGACCAGGGTCGGCAAGGACACGGCGCTCGCGACCATCATCCGGATGGTCCAGGACGCCCAGGGCTCCAAGGTGCCGATCCAGCGCATCGTCGACGTCGTCTCCGGGTACTTCACCCCCGGTGTGGCGATCCTGGCCACCGTCGGCTTCATGGCCTGGTACACGTTCGGGCCGGAGCCGCGGGCGGTCTACGCGCTCATCGTCGCCGTCACGACGCTCATCATCGCCTGCCCGTGCGCCCTGGGTATGGCCACCCCCATGTCGCTCACGACGGGCGTGGGCCTCGGCGCGCTCAACGGCATCCTCATCCGTGGCGGCGAGGCGCTGCAGATGGCCAAGAAGCTCCAGACGATCATCCTGGACAAGACGGGCACGATCACCCATGGCAAGCCGGTGCTCACCGACGTGGTGACTGCAAACCGCTTCGACGAGGCCACGGTGCTGCGGCTGGCGGGCGGCGTCGAGAAGTCGTCGGAGCATCCGCTGGCCACCGCCATCGTCGAAGGCGCCCAGGCTCGGGGGCTCGAGCTGCCGGAGCCCGCGAGCTTCGCGGCGATTCCGGGGCACGGGGTCGAGGCGACCGTGGCAGGTCACGCGGTGCTCCTCGGCAACGCCAGGCTGATGCGGGACCGCGGCGTGGCGCTGGGCGAGCTGCCGGATCAGGCCTCGGGGCTGGCCGACGACGGCAAGACGCCGATGTTCGTGGCGATCGACGGCACGGCCGCCGGCATCGTGGCCGTGGCCGACACGGTCAAGGAGGACTCGAAGGCCGCCATCCAGGAGCTCAGGGCCCTGGGCCTCGAGGTGGTGATGATCACCGGCGACAACGCGCGTACCGCGCGGGCCATCGGCCGCCAGGTGGGCATCGAGCGCGTGCTGGCCGAGGTGCTGCCCCAGGACAAGGCCCTCAACGTCCAGCGGCTCCAGCTCGAGGGCAAGGTGGTGGGAATGGTCGGCGACGGCATCAACGACGCCCCCGCCCTGGCCCAGGCGGACGTCGGCTTCGCCATCGGGACGGGGACGGACGTCGCCATCGCCGCCTCGGACATCACGCTGATCCAGGGCAGCCTGCGGGGCGTGGTCACGGCCATCAGGATCAGCCGCGCCACCATGCGCAACGTGTACCAGAACCTGGTGGGCGCCTTCGTCTACAACGTGCTCGGCCTGCCCATCGCCCTCGGCGTGCTCTATCCATTCCTGGGCATCCTGCTCTCGCCGCTGCTGGCGGCGCTGGCCATGTCGTTCAGCTCCGTCACCGTCATCGCCAACGCCAACCGCCTGAAGCGCTGGAGGCCGTCGTGACCTGGGATCGGTGGCTCGTCGACCTCCTCGGTCTGGCCTTCATCGCCTTCGTCGTCTGGTTCTTCTGGCTCAAGAAGGCGATCGGGGTGCGCGCCGCCGTCACCAGCGGCGGCTACCAGGAGCAGATGGTCCTGGTCAAGGGAGGCTACACCCCGGACGTGATCGTGGTGGAGGCGGGCAAGCCGGTCCGCCTGAACTTCGTCCGGCAGGAGTCGGCCTCGTGCACGGAGATGGTCGTGCTCGGGGCGTTCAGCAAGTCGGCGCGGCTGCCCGAAGGCCAGGTGGTGCCGGTGGAGTTCCTGCCCAAGGAGCCCGGCGAGTACGAGTTCGCCTGCCAGATGGGGATGATCCGCGGCAAGATCGTCGCCGAGTGATCAATGGAGGAGGGGCGCGACCGAGGATGGTCGCCACATCGTGTCGAGGAAGGCCGCCGCGCGGCGCGGACCTCCCTCAGCGCCCGGCGGCGCTGGTGGGTCGCGGTGGGGAGGAGGAAGCCGGTGCCTCCATCCGCCGTCGCGCCTCCGCGACCACCGACTCCACGTGCGCGCGGTCCTCCGCGGATAGCCTCAGCGCCAGGAGCGTTTGCCAGACGTGGACCGCCTCGGCCGGCCGCCCCAGCGCCTCGTACAGCACCAGGCCCTTGCCCCACAGGGCGGGCGCGGAGATAGGGTCGCGCGCCAGGGCCTTGTCGAAGGCCTCCAGCGCGCGGTCGGCGTGGCCGGCGCGATGGAGGATCAGGCCGCGGAAGGCGTGGGCCGTCGGCTCGCCGGGATCGATCTCCAGCACCCGGCGGGACAGCGCCAGGGCCTCCTTGAAGTCCTGACGCCCCATCGCCTTCTCGGCCTCGGCCAGGAGCGCCGGCACGTCGCTCGAGCCGATCCCCGCCGCTCCCGCGGAGGTGCCGGCGAGGGGGTCGCCGGTGACCCCGCCGTCGCCGCGGGGCCGCACCGAGCCCGACAGGACGAAGCCGATGGCCATGCCGAAGCCCAGCAGGAAGAGGCCGGCTGCCGCCCAGCGCCAGGGCCGGGCCTGGCGCGGCACCGGGGTCACCACCACCACGGCCGCAGGCTCGGGGCGCTTGGCGACGGGACGGGGCGCCGCCAGCGC
>JBBIOF010000095.1:0-7800 GCA_037443505.1 Candidatus Rokuibacteriota bacterium | reverse complement strand
CGCCGTCGTCGCGGACGGCGTCTCCGAGACGAGGTCGGCGTCGCCGGACAGGCCGGCCCAGAGGCCGATGCCGAGGCCGAGCATGCCGCCTCCGATGCCGAGGAACGACCACGTCACGGTTGGCCAGAGGTCGTCCACCTGCCAATCCGCGTCCAACCAGAGCGGCAGCAGGGTCAGCGCGCTGACGACGAGGCCGGCGCCCGTGTAGGTGAGGTAGCGGCCGGCGGCGATGCCAGCCGTGTTGACGTCGGCGACGTCCCATATCTGCGCGCCTCCGGCCGCGATGACGTCGAACTCGTAGTGGCCCGCAAGGAACGTGTAGGTCCCGTTCGGGACGCGGAGGCGGCACGGCGTGCGGCAGACGGGGACGCCGGTTGCGCCCGAGGTCGTGGCGGCCGGGATCGTGCGGCCGCTCCAGCTCGTCGCGGACCGTGGGCGGCTCGTGGTGCTGAGCCCCGGCGCCGGCGGCGACACGGCGGGCGAGATCCACTGGCTCGCGCTGCCCGCCGGGCCTGGACCGGGCCTCACCCCCCTCCAGCGCCTGCGCATCCCGTTCACCGATGCGCGCACGGCCACCCTGGGCAGCCTGGCCGTCCACCCGGCGAGCGGTGACCTCTTCCTCGGGGAGGAGAACGGGCAGCGCGTGTGGCGCCTCCGGGGGGGCGTCCTCGAGCCGTACGCCGCCGGGCTGCGGGAGCTGGCGGGGGGCAGTACCCTGGCGTTCGACGCCCTGGGGCGCCTGGTCCTGCTGGATTACGCCGACCGGCATCGTCCGGATGCCGAGGAGGCCGTGCCGGGCCTCGAGCAGCTCCGGGAGGAGGACTACCGGGGGCCCATCGTCGTCCGGCTGACGCTGGACGAGGACCTGCCCAGGCCCCGCCGCGTCGATCGCCTGGCTCCGCTGGTCCCCCGCGGCTGGCGCCGCGGCGCCGGGCCGCCGCTGCCCCGCCTCATCGCCGTCGCCGCGCTCGGCGGAGGCGATCTGGCGCTCCTCGCCTCCACCGGAGAGCTGTTCCGCCTGCGGGACGACGGCGTCCCGGTCCCCTTCGGCCGGCTGCCGCCGGGGCAGTACCACAGGACCCACATGGTGGCGGCGCCGGACGGTACCCTCTTCGTGAGCGGCGGCTTCCACGTGGGGCGGGTTTTCCGGGTGGCGCCCGACGGCACCGTGGCCGTGCTGGCGGCCAACCTGGCCGACCCCGAGGGCGTCGCGCTGGGCCCGGGGGCGGACCTTTACGTTGCCGAGTCGGCGCTGCACCGCATCGTGCGGCTCAGGCTCCGGGCCGGCCCCTGAGCGCCGTCCGGGCGCGGTCGCCGGGCCCTGGCCTACGCCCCCTCCAGCATGGCCGCGGTGACGCCCTCCACGTACCGCCTGGCGAGCACCGCACAGGCAAGCGCCACCGGGACCGCGGCCAGGTTCACGCCCGCCACGGCCAGCAGCTCCTCCAGGCTCACGTCCATCACGCCCAGCCCGGCCGCCACCGTCTGCTTCTCGGGCGTGAGCAGGAAGATCGAGGCCAGCATGAAGTCGTTGCCCACCGTGCCCACGGTGAAGAGCCCGGCGGCGATCAGGACGTTGCGGCTCATGGGCAGGACGACCCGGAGGAACGCGGTGGCGCGGCTCGCGCCCTCCACCACGGCGGAGTCCTCGATCTCCCGGGGCAGGTGGTGATAGTACGCCGAGAGCAGCCACACGCAGAAGGGGAGCGCCATGGTGGAGTACACCAGGACCAGGGCGCCGTGGCTGTCGTCGAGGCCCAGGGCCAGGATCACCTGGTAGAGCGGGATGAAGAGGATCGTGTGGGGGACCACGTACGTGGCGAACAGCGCCCGCCGCCACCAGCGCCAGCCCGGCGGCCGGAGGCGGCCCAGCGCGTAGCCGGCGGCGACCGCGGCGGCGAGCGTCAGGGCCACCGCCAGGCCCAGGACCAGGGCCGAGTTGGCGAGCCAGATCAGGAAGGGCACGCGCGGGACGATGACGAAGCCGCGCACGCGCGCCTCGGCGCCGCGGAACAGCTCCGTGTAGTTCTCGAAGGTGGGCCGGAGGACGTAGAGGGGGCTGCCGAACACGTCCTCCTCGGCCGTCTTGAGCGACTGGACCGTGATGAAGTAGATGGGGAACACGCTGTAGAGGGCCACCAGCCCGAGGAGGGCGCCGTGCACCAGCCTCCCGAGGCGCCGGCGGCTCATGCGGGCTCCTCCCGGGGCGGATCGAACCAGCGGAACAGGACCACCAGCGCCAGCGCCAGGAGCGGGACCAGCGAGAGCGACCAGGCGGCGGCCGCGGCCAGGTCGCCGCTCCGCACACCCAGCCAGTAGGCGTAGGTGCCGATGACCGGGAAGACGATGCGTCCCCCGGTCAGCATCCACACGTTGGCCAGGTCCGCGAACGCCCCGGTGAACGACAGGAACACGGCCAGGGCCAGGAAGGGGCGGAGCAGGGGGACCGTGACGTGGCGGAAGCGCCGCCACGCGCTGCGCTCCTCCAGGCGGGCGTACTCGAACAGCTCCGTGGGGATGGCGTTCAGCCCGGCCAGGAGGAAGACCGCGGTGAACGAGGCCCCCCGCCAGATGTTGAACAGCATCACGCTCGCAAACGCGTAGGCGCCGCCTCCCAGGAGGCCGTCCACCGCGTGCTTGAGGTTCCCCACCGGCACGCTGTAGGAGGTGATGAGGGGCGGGTTCAGCATCCAGTACCACGCCACAACCGTCACCCCGCCCGGGTACGCCCACGGCAGGAACACGGCCAGGAATACCAGCGCCCGGCCCCGGGCGGGCCGGGCCAGGAGCAGGGCCATGGCGAGCCCCAGGGCGAGCTTGGCCGCCGTGGTGGCCGCGAAGTAGACGACGGTGGTGGCGAGCGCCCGCCAGAAGAAGGGATCGGCCAGCATCGCGCGGTAGTTGGCCAGGCCCACGAAGGCCGGACGCTCGGCGCGGGCGGCGAAGCTGGTGAGGCTGATCCAGGCCTCCCACGCGACCGGATAGGCGAGGACTCCCAGGACCAGCAGCAGCGCGGGGGCAAGCAGGGCATGCGCCACCAGGACCTCGCGCCGCCGGCCGGGGCGCATGGAGGCGGGCATCCGCCGGCCCGTCCCGGGCGGCGCTAATTAGATGGCGGCTTCGGTCGCCAGGTCGAAGAAGTGCAGGCGCGCCGGGTCGAGCGCCAGGCGGACCTTCTCGTGGACCTTCACCCGGACGCTCGGATCGACCCGCACCACCATGCCGTGAGCGCCCGCCCGGACGTCCAGCAGCATCTCGGCGCCCAGCGGCTCCACGACCTCGACCACCGAGTCGAAGGCGTACTCCGGCGGGTCGGCGGTGGTGGCGACCCGCAGGTCTTCCGGCCGCACCCCCAGGGTGACGCGCTGGCCCGCGTAGCGGCGCAGCCGCTCGCTCTGCTCGCCGGGCACCCGGATGCGCAGCCCCGGGGTCTCGGCCCACAGCGCCCCGTTGGACTCGGCGATCGCCACGTCCACGAAGTTCATGGCCGGCGAGCCGATGAACCCCGCCACGAACCGGTTGGCGGGCCGGGAGTAGAGCTCCAGGGGCTCGCCCACCTGCTGGACCCAGCCGTCCTTCATCACCACCACCCGGTCGCCGAGCGTCATGGCCTCCACCTGGTCGTGGGTGACGTAGATGGCCGTGGTCTCCAGGCGGTCGTGCAGGCGCTTGAGCTCCACCCGCATCTGCACCCGCAGCTTGGCGTCCAGGTTCGACAGCGGCTCGTCGAACAGGAACACCTGCGGGTGGCGGACGATGGCCCGCCCCACCGCCACCCGCTGGCGCTGGCCGCCCGAGAGCTGCCGGGGCTTGCGCTTGAGCAGGTCCTGGATGCCCAGGATCTCCGCGGCCTCCCGCACCCGCTTCTCGATCTCGGCCCGGGGGAACTTCCGCATCTTCAGGCCGAAGGCCATGTTATCGTAGACCGTCATGTGCGGGTAGAGGGCGTAGTTCTGGAACACCATGGCGATGTCCCGGTCCTTCGGGGGCAGGTCGTTGACGACCCGGTCGCCGATGACGATCTCCCCGGAGGTGATCTCCTCCAGCCCGGCCACCATCCTGAGGGTCGTCGACTTGCCGCAGCCGGACGGGCCCACCAGGACGATGAACTCCTTGTCGCGGATGTGGAGGTTCACGTCCTTCACGGCGTGGACCTCGTCGTACTTCTTGTTGAGGTCTTTCATCAGGACCTGCGCCATCGATTCTTCTCCCCCGCTGAGGCCTGCCGTTCCCCCCCACCCCCGGGCTCGCCGGGTACCCCATGATACACGCCCGGGCCCCTCCCGGGAGGGGCGGGTGGCGCCCCGGGCCCCCGGCCCGGCCGCTCAGCCCTTCACGGACCCCGTCAGGCCGGTGACGTAGTACTCCACGAAGAACGAGTAGATCAGGGCGACGGGGACCGAGCCCAGGAGCGCCCCGGCCATGAGCTGGCCCCAGAAGTAGATGTCGCCGCGGATCAGCTCCGAGACCACCCCCACCGGGACGGTCTTGCGCTCCGGCGAGGATAGGAACACCAGGGCGTAGATGAACTCGTTCCAGGAGAGCGTGAAGGCGAAGATCCCGGCCGAGAGGATCCCGGGGACGGCGATGGGAAAGACGATCCGGACCATCGCCCCGAAGCGCGTGGCGCCGTCGATGCGGGCGCACTCCTCAAGCTCCCGCGGGATGGTCTTGAAGTACCCCATGAGGAGCCACGTGCAGAACGGGATCAGGAAGGTCGGGTAGGTGAGGATCAGCGCCCACGGCGTGTTGCCCAGCCGGAAGTTGCGGATGATGTCAGCCAGCGGGATGAACAGCAGGGTGGGCGGGACCAGGTAGGTGACGAAGATGGCGGTGCCCAGCGCGCCGGCCATGGGGAACCGGAGCCGGGCCAGCGCGTAGCCGCCCAGGAGCCCACAGGCCAGCGAGATGGCGGTGGAGACCATCGCGATGAAGAACGTGTTCCAGAGCCACCGGGGGAAGGTGGTCCTGGCCAGCAGGTCCTGGAAGTGGGCGAGCGTGGGGTTCAGGGTCCAGAGGGGGGCGTTGTTGGCCGCCCGCCAGGAGCGGTACAGCTCGGCGTCGGGGCGGAAGGCGGTGACCAGCATCCAGTAGAAGGGGAAGAGGGTGCCCACCACGAACAGCGCCAGCGGGACGTGGAAGAACACCCACCGCTTCCAGCGGCGCTCGATCACCACGCGCGCCTCCGGCCGGCCATCAGGCGCCCTCCAGGCGGCGCAGGTAGCGGAGCTGGAGCCAGACCACCACGAACAGCACCGGCAGCATGAACAGCGAGACGGCGGCGCCCTCGCCCAGGAGCCCGGCCGCCACGCCGAGCTGGTAGGCGTAGGTGGCCACCAGGTGGGTGGAGTTGGCCGGCCCGCCGCCCGTGAGCACGTAGATGAGTTGGAAGTCCGAGAAGGTCTGGATGACGGAGAAGACCACCACCACCACGGCGACGGGCTTGAGCAGGGGCCAGGTGACGTGCCAGAAGCGCCTCCAGCTGTTGGCGCCGTCCAGGGCCGCCGCCTCGTGCAGGTCGGGGTTGATGGTCTGCAGCCCGGCCAGGAGCGTGATGGCGAAGAACGGCATGCCCCGCCAGGTGTTCACCACGATGGCGCAGCCGAGCGCCCAGGTGCCGTCGGACAGGAAGGGCAGCTTGGTGACGATCAGCCCGCTCGTGTAGAGGAGCCAGTTCAGGACGCTGAACGTGGGATCGAACATCCAGCGCCAGGCGAAGGTGGACAGCACGGTGGGGACGATGAAGGGCAGCAGCATCGAGGCCCGGACCAGGCGCTTGCCCCGGAAGTGGCGGTTGAGCAGGAGCGCCAGCCACATGCCCAGGCTCAGCTTGAGGATCGTCGCCCAGAACGTGTACACGACCGTGTTCCGGAAGGCGACCTCGAAGATGGAGTCGTCCCAGGCCTTCAGGAAGTTGGCCACCCCGACGAAGCGGCCGGGGTTGCCCACGCTGGTGCTGGACAGCGCCAGCCACACCCCCATGACGAAGGGGTAGGCGATGAACAGGCCCAGCAGCACCACGGTGGGCGCCAGCAGGACCGCGGCCAGCGCTCGCTCGTTCTCCAGGAGGCCGGCCCGGATGCGGCGGGGGGACGCACCGGGATGGGGGAGCGCCACCTCCACCCCGGCGGCGCTCCCCGCGCCGCCCGTGAACGGGATCTTCACCCGCGCCCCGTCCCCGCGGGGATCAGGCCTCGTAGATCTTCTTCAGCTCGCCCTCGGCCCACTTGACGGCGTCCTCGGCCTTCGCGCCCTGGACGGCCCGCGCGTACATGTCCACGATGATGTACTTGGAGTACACCTCGGTGGACCTCGCGGTGGAGGGACCCGCGTAGCCGAAGATCCGGGTGTCGCGCGCCGCCGTGCGGAAGATCTGCAGCGGCTTGTCGATCCGGTCCCACATGGGGTGCTTCTCCCACGAGGTGGTGGGAGCCACGCTGTAGCCCTCCGCGGTCACGAACCACTTCTCGAAGTTTTCCTTGCGGTGGAGCCACCGCAGGAAGTCCTTGGCGAGCTTCTGGTTCTTCGAGTACTTCATGATCCCGTGGCCGTTGGAGAAGTACAGCGGGTACTGGCCGGCGCCGCCTGCCAGCGGAAAGAAGCCGTGGTCGATGTCCTGGAACATCGGCTCCCCCCGCTCGTCCTTGATCTTGTCCTTCTGCCGCTTGGCCACGATGTAGATGGACGCGCCGTTGAGCGAGCCGCAGATCTCGCCGGCGTGGAAGGCGCGGTTGTTGTTGGAGTCGTCCCAGGCCAGGCCGCCCTCGTCGCAGCCCTCCTTCCAGAAGGCCTGCATCCACTTGACCGACTCCACGGCGCCCTTGGAGTTGACCACCACCTTCTTGCCGGCCCGGTCGGTCTCGGCGCCGCCGAAGGACCAGAGCAGCGGGTAGGCCCAGGTGGGCGCGTCGCCGAAGGTGTGGCCCAGCGTCTGCCCGTACGGGCGCCCCTTCTTCTTGAGCGCCGCCGCCGCCCGGCGCAGCTCGTCCCAGGTCTTCGGGAACCGGTCGAACCCGACCTCCTTGAACCACGACTTCCGGTAGGCGATGGCGTTGCCCACGATGGAGTGGGGGAGGCCCAGCCACCGGCCGCCCACCTTCATGGAGGGCTCGAAGACGCCGTAGAACGGTCCCTGCGCCTTGGTCAGCTCGGCCGCCAGGTCGCTCACGTCCACCAGCGCGCTCTGGTAGAGCTGCGGCCAGTTGTAGTAGAGCATGAAGATGTCCGCGCCCGCGCCCGACTGGATGGCCGCCGTGATGCGCGGCTGCAGGTCGTTGAAGCCGATGGTCTCCAGCACGACCTCCGCGCCCAGCGCCTTCGACGCCTCCGGAACCTGCTGCGTCTTGAGCAGGGCGTCGCACTCCGGGATGAAGTCGTTCCAGCGCACCCAGTGGAGCCGGGTGCCCTGGGCGTGGGCCGGGGCCCGGCCGGCCGCCAGGATGCCCTCCAGGCCGGCCGCCGTGGCGGCTGCCGCGGCACCGGAGACCCTCAGGAAGTGACGCCGATCGATCCCGCGCAGGTCCATGTGAGGCTCCTCCTTGGCGACGGCGGAGTCGAAGAAATGAGCCTTCAGCATCAAGAGAAGTGCCGAACAGATACCACCCCGTAGGGTGGGTGTCAACAACGTGGGGAGGCGGCCTCCCGTGGGTCAGCGAGCGCCGCCGGCCGTCGCCGGGCTCGCCATGAGCCTCGCTGCCGCCTCGGCGGCGCTGTCACGAACCCAGGCGCTGGGATCCCGGGCCAGGACTTCCAGCAGCGCGGGCAGGGCGCCGGGATCACCCGTGTTGCCGAGGGCCTCGG
>JBBIOF010000094.1:0-7804 GCA_037443505.1 Candidatus Rokuibacteriota bacterium | reverse complement strand
CGCGAGCAGCCGCTTGACCAGCTCGCTGCCGAGGACGCCGGTGCCGCCGGTGACGATCGCGGTCCGTCCCGCCAGGGGCTTCACGCGACCTCCGCGCCGAGCGCCGCCAGGACCCGGTCCAGGCCGGCCGGGTCCTCCACCGCGTACCCGCGGGCCCCGTCGAGGATGCGCTTGAGCAGCCCGGTCAGCACCCGGCCCGGCCCCACCTCCACGAACGCGGTGGCGCCCTCGGCGGCCAGCCGCCGCACGCACTCCGTCCACCGGACGGGGCTCGCCACCTGCCGGAGCAGGAACGGCTTGACCTCCGCGGCCGTGCGGGTGACGCCCGCGTCCACGTTGCGCACCACGGGGATCAGGGGGTCGCTCACGGGCACGCCCTCCAGCTCGCGGGCCAGGCGCTCCGCCGCCGGGGCCATGAGCGCGCAGTGGAAGGGGGCGCTGACCGGCAGCAGGACGCTCTTCCTGCCGCCCCGCGCCGACGCCAGGGCCACCGCGCGCTCCACGGCCGGGCGGTGCCCGGCGATGACGACCTGGAGCGGCGAGTTGACGTTGGCGATCTCCACCACCTGGCCCTGCGCCGCCTCCGCGCACACGGCCTCCACGGCCGGCAGCTCGAGCCCCATGATGGCCGCCATGGCCCCGTCGCCCACCGGCACCGCCTCCTGCATGAACTCGCCCCGCCGGCGGACGACCCGCACCGCGTCGCGGAAGCCGAGGGCACCCGCGACGACCAGCGCGGAGTACTCGCCCAGGCTGTGGCCGGCGGCCAGGGCCGGCCGCAGGCCGCGCTCGGCCGCCACCGCCGCCGCTGCCACGCTCACGGTGAGCACGGCGGGCTGGGTGTTGGCCGTGAGGGCGAGCTCGGCCTCCGGCCCCTCGAAGGCCAGGCGAGCCAGGTCGAAGCCGAGCACCTCGCTGGCCTCGTCGAACAGGGCGCGGGCCGCCGGCGAGGCGGCACACAGGTCCCTGCCCATCCCGACCGCCTGTGAGCCCTGGCCGGGAAAGAGGAAGGCGACGGACATCACCAGCGCAGGAGCGCCGCGCCCCAGGCGAAGCCGCCGCCGAAGGCCGCCAGCAGGACGAGGTCCCCGCGCCGTATCCGCCCCGCCGCCACGGCCTCCTCCAGCGCCACGTAGACGGAGGCGGCGCCCGTGTTGCCGTAGCGGTCGATGTTCACGAAGACCCGGTCCATGGAGAGGCCCACCCGCTTGGCGGCCGCCTCGATGATGCGGAGGTTGGCCTGGTGGGGGATGAAGAGGTCCACGTCGGCGGCGGTGAGGCCGTGGCGGCGCAGGATGGCCTCCGTGCACTCCACGAACATGCGGACGGCCACCTTGAAGACCTCGTTGCCCTTCATCTTCGCGTAGTGCAGCCGCGCGTCCACGGTCTCGCGGCTCGCCGGATGGCGGGAGCCGCCGCCCGGCATGTAGAGCAGCTCCCAGTACTGGCCGTCGGAGTAGAGGTCGGCGTCGATCAGGCCCCGGTCGCCGTCGCCGGCCTCCAGCACCGCGGCGCCGGCCGCGTCGGCCAGCAGGATGCAGGTGCCCCGGTCCGTGAAGTCGGTGATCTTCGACAGGGTCTCGGCGCCGATGCAGAGCACCCGGCGGTACTTCCCCGTCTCCACGAACTTGGACCCGATGGCCAGGCTGTAGATGGACCCGGCGCACGCCGCCAGCACGTCCACCGAGCCCGCCCGGCGGCACCCCAGGCGGTGCTGCACCATGTTGCCCGTGGTGGGGAAGAACATGTCGGGCGTGGTGGTGCCCACGACGATGAAGTCGACGTCCTCGGGGACGAGGCCCGCCCGCTCCAGCGCCTGCTGGGCGGCCCGGACTGCCAGGTCGGAGGTCGCCTCGCCCTCGTCGGCCACGTGGCGCTGGCGGATCCCGGTGCGCTGGACGATCCACTCGTCGCTGGTCTCGACCATCCGCTCCAGGTCGGCGTTGGTCAGGACGCGCTTGGGCGCGCAGGCTCCCATGCCGATGATCCTCGCCCGGGTCATTCGCGGCTCCCCTCCCGGCCGCCCCGGGCCACCTCCGCCTCGATCGCGGCCTTGATGTGCTCGTTCACCCCCGCCCTGGCCCACTCCACCGCCACCCGCACGGCGTTCTTGATGGCCTTGACCGGCGAGGCGCCGTGGCAGATGATGGCGGCACCGTCGATGCCCAGCAGCGGCGCCCCGCCCATCTCCGTGTAGTCCACGCGGCGCCGGAACCGCTGGAACGCGGGCACGGCGAGGCTGGCGCCCACCCTGGAGCGGACGTCGCGCATCAGCTCCTCCTTGAGCATGGCCCCCAGCATCTCGGCCAGGCTCTCGGAGATCTTCAGGGCCACGTTGCCGGTGAACCCGTCGGTGACCACCACGTCGCAGCGCCCGTTGTAGATGTCGCGCCCCTCGACGTTGCCGATGAAGTTCAGCGACGAGTCCTTGAGCTGCTCGTACGCCTCCCGGGTGAGCTGGCTGCCCTTGCCCTCCTCCTCGCCCACGCTCAGCAGGCCGACGCGGGGGTTGTCGTAGCCCAGGATGTCGCGCGCGTAGATGTGACCCATCACCGCGAACTGGAGCAGGTGCCACGGCTTGGGGTCCACGTTGGCGCCCACGTCGAGGAGCACCGTGAACCGCCGGAGGTTCGGCAGCACGGCCGCGATGGCCGGGCGGTCCACGCCGGGCAGCACGCCGATGACGAACATGGCGATGGCCATGGCGGCGCCGGTGTTGCCGGCGGACACGAACGCGGCGGCCTCGCCGTCCTTGACCAGCTGGGCGGCCACGCGGAGGGACGAGTCGCGCTTGCGCCGGAGCGCCTGCGAGGGGCTCTCGCCCATGCCCACCACCTGGGAGGCGTGGCGGACCTCCACCGGGAGGCTCTCGGCGCCCACCCGCGCCACCTCCCGCTCCACGGCCGCCTTGTCGCCGACCAGGATCAGCGAGGCGCCGAACTCCCGGCTCGCCGCCACGGCGCCCTCGACGACCACGGCCGGGCCGTAGTCCCCCCCCATGGCGTCCACGGCGATCTTCATGGATGTCGCGCGCTGGGTGTGATGGCGCTCCCCGCTGGGACGGCTACGCGCCCTCGACGGAGACGACCTCCCGACCCTTGTAGGAGCCGCAGTGGGGGCAGACGCGGTGCGGCAGCTTGGGCTCGCGGCACTGCGGGCACACGGCCCGCGTCGGAGGGGCCAGCTTGTAGTGGGTGCGGCGCTTCCGGCCGCGGGTCCTCGAATGGCGTCGCTTCGGTAGCGGCATGAGCTCTCCTATCGCCTGCTCACGGTTTCAGCCGCGCGGCCAGGTCGCGCAGGACGGCCAGCCGCGGGTCCGGGGGCCGGCTCTCGCACGTGCAGGGCGAGACGTTGCGGTTCCCGCCGCAGACGGGGCAGAGTCCCCGGCAGTCCTCCCGGCACAGCGGCTTCATCGGCAGCGCGAGCGTCGTCTCGGTCTCGATCAGCGCGTCCAGGTTCAGCTCGTCGTGGTCGTAGAAGTCCAGGTCCAGATCGTCCGCGCCCAGCTCGTGGTCGCTGCCGTTCCCGGCCGGCCGCGGGACGTACCGTGCGTCCACCGCGGGGTGGACGGCGGTGGGGAACTCCTCCAGGCAGCGGCTGCACGTCAGGGGCACCGTGGCGGCGATCTCGCCCGTCACCACCACGTCGGCGCCGTCGCGCGCGACGTGCAGGCGCACGGCGTCCAGCCGCCACGAGCGGTCAGCGAATGGCGCCGGGAACTCGCTCGTGCCGGCGACGGTCAGGCCCTCGTCCTGGATCTCCGAGACCTTGACGATCATGACTTCACACCCGCCATCGGATCGTGTGTAAGTGTTCGTCAATAGAGCATTTTCTTACTAAACCGGCCCAGTCTATCGACCGCCGTCGGCCAAGTCAAGGAATTTGACCGCTCGCGGGTGGTTTGCTACGCTTCCCGCGGGATCGCCTCACGTTCCCGGAGGAGAGGCTTCGCCATGTCCAACATGTTCAAGACCGCGCTGCTGCTGGCGGCTCTCACCGCGATGCTGGTCCTGATCGGCGGCGCCATCGGCGGACAGCAGGGCATGTTCCTCGCGTTTGTCATGGCGCTCGCCATGAACTTCTTCAGCTACTGGTTCTCCGACAGGATCGTGCTGGCCATGTACGGCGCCCAGCCCGTGGACGAGGCGCGGGCGCCCGCCCTGCACGCCATGGTCCGGCGGCTCGCCACCCGGGCCGCGATCCCCATGCCCCGGGTCTACCTCATCCCGAGCGACACGCCCAACGCCTTCGCCACCGGCCGCAACCCCCGTCACGCCGCCGTGGCCGTGACGGAGGGCATCATGCGGATCCTGGACGAGGAGGAGCTGGAGGGCGTGCTGGCCCACGAGCTGGCGCACGTGGCCAACCGCGACGTGCTCATCTCCACCATCGCCGCCACCCTGGCCGGCGCCATCACCTACCTGGCGCACATGGCCCAGTGGGCATTCATGTTCGGCTCGCACCGCGACGACGAGGAGGGCGGCACCAACCCGGTGGCCGGCGTCCTGCTGGCGGTGCTGGCGCCGCTGGCGGCCATGCTGGTCCAGCTCGCCGTCTCCCGCGCCCGGGAGTTCCAGGCCGATGCCACCGGGGCCCGGCTGGCCGGCAAGACGTGGGGGCTCGCCA
Source organism: Candidatus Rokuibacteriota bacterium (assembly GCA_037443505.1). Taxonomy (GTDB): domain Bacteria; phylum Methylomirabilota; class Methylomirabilia; order Rokubacteriales; family CSP1-6; genus JBBIOF01. Next base: position 3,178 of record JBBIOF010000094.1, on the reverse strand, counting down.
AGGCGCTCGAGAAGCTCCACATGGCCCAGCGCATGGTGCCGATGGAGGCCAACCCCGCCACCGCGCACCTGTTCATCGTCAACCCGCTGAGCGCCCAGGGGCTGATGACCCTGTTCTCGACGCACCCGCCCATCGAGGAGCGCATCGCGAGGCTCCGCGCGATGCGGATCTGATTCCGGTGGGGCGGTCCCGAGGGGCCGCCCGCTCGGTGCGCCTCCCCTCGCCGCGCCCGCCGCACGGCCGCCCGGCCGATTGACCGCCCCCGGGCCGTGCGGCAGAATGAGGCGGTTTGACGCACGCTGAGCCGCTGATCCACGTCGCCGGACTCCGCAAGAGCTACGGCGCCTACCGCGTCTTCGACGAGGTCGACCTCGACGTCCGGGCCGGCGAGGCCGTGGCCCTCCTGGGGGCCAACGGCGCCGGCAAGACGACGCTGCTCCGCATCCTGGCCACGCTGGCCCGGCCCTCGCGGGGCACCGCGCGAGTGGCCGGGTTCGACTGCGTCCGCCAGGCGGAGGCGGTCCGGGCGCGCCTGGGCCTGGTGGCCCACGGCTCCTGGGTGTACGAGGACCTCACGGCCCTGGAGAACCTCCGGTTCTGGTCCGTGCTGGGCGGCCTGGCGGCCCGCGAGGAGGACCTGCGTGGCGCGCTGGCCGCGGTGGAGCTGGAGCGGGTCACCCACGAGCGCGTCCGCACGTTCTCGGCGGGCATGAAGCGGCGCCTGTCGCTCGCCCGCTTCGCCGTGGCGCGGCCCAGCGTGCTGCTCCTGGACGAGCCCTTCGCCGGGCTCGACCAGCGCGCGAGCAAGTGGCTGGAGTCGCACCTGGCCGACTTCAAGGCCCGGGGCGGGGCGCTCCTGATGACCACCCACAGCTTCTGGCGCGGCCTGGGAGTGGCCGACCGGGTCGCCATCCTGTCCGGCGGGCGGATCGCGCACGACGGGCCCCTGGGGGCGCTGTCCCCCGACGAGGTGCGGCGCCTCTACGAGCTGCACGCGGGGGAGCCAGCGTGACCTACGTGCGGCGGGCCTGGATCATCCTCTGGAAGGACCTGGTGCGCGAGCGCCGGTCGAAGGAGACGCTGAACGCGCTCTTCTTCTTCGCCCTGCTCTTGCTCTTCGTCTTCCAGTTCTCCCTGGGCTCCGACCGCGACCGCCTCACCGCGGCGCTGCCCGGCCTGCTCTGGCTGGGCTTCATCCTGAGCGGGCTGGTGGGGCTCGGCCGGACCTTCCTGGCCGAGCGGGAGAACGACTGCTGGGAGGGCCTCCTGCTGGCCCCGGGGGACAAGTCGGCCATCTACCTGGGCAAGGTCGCCGGCAACCTCCTGCTCATGTTCGTCGTGGAGGCGATCCTCCTAGCGCTCTTCGGCGTCTTCTTCAACGTGGACGTCGCCGCGCGCCTGCCCGCCCTGGCCGCGGTCATCGCCCTCGGCACCGTGGGGTTCGCCGCCGTGGGGACCCTCTTCGCCGCCATGACCGCCCACGTGCGCGCCCGGGAGCTGCTCTTCCCGGTGCTGCTGCTGCCCGTGCAGGTGCCGGTCCTGCTGGGCGCCGTGAAGGCCACGGAGGCGGTCCTCGGGGGCGAGGGCCTCGAGGCCGTCGCCCACTGGCTCAAGCTCCTGGGCGCCGCCGACGTCATCTACCTCACGGTGGGCCTGCTCACCTTCGACGCGGTCCTCGAGGGATGAGCCGGTGACGCGGGCGCTCGGCTGGCTGGCCGCCCTGGGCCTCGCGCTGGGCCTGGTGATGGCCTTCGGCGTGGCGCCCCGCGAGGTGACGCAGGGCAACGTGCAGCGCATCATGTACGTGCACGTCCCCAGCGTGTGGGTGGCCTACCTGGCCTTCGCCGTGGTGTTCGCGGCCTCCGTCGCCTACCTCTGGAAGCGGGCGCAGGCCGCCGACCGGGTGGCCCACGCCTCGGCGGAGGTGGGCGTCATCTTCACCGGCGTGACCATCGCCACCGGCTCCATCTGGGGCAAGCCCACCTGGGGCACCTGGTGGACGTGGGACGCCCGCCTCACCAGCGTCGCCATCCTCTTCGTCCTCTACCTGGGCTACCTGCTCCTCCGCAAGATGATCGAGGACCGCGACCGGGGCGCGCGCTTCGCCGCCGTCGTGGGGATCATCGCGGCGCTGGACATTCCCCTGGTGCACTTCTCGGTGGTCTGGTGGCGCACGCTCCACCAGCCGCCGTCGCTCATGAAGCCCGGCCCGGCCACCATGCCGCCGGTCATCGTGGCGGCCCTCCTGGTCAACTTCGTTGCCTTCACGCTCCTCTACGCGTACTTCGTGGCCAAGCGCACCCGCCTGCTCCGGCGCGAGGAGGAGCTGGCCGCCTGATGCCGGACCACTGGGGGTTCGTCGCGGCCGCCTACGGCCTCGCCCTGGTGGTGCTGGGCGGGTACTGGCGCCACCTCCTGCGCCGCGAGCGCGAGCTGGAGGCGCTGGAGGCGCGCGCGGAGGGCGACCGGCGGGGCAGCCCCGGGTCCGGACGGGTACAATGAGGCGCCGGGGCCGGGCGGCGCGGGGCGCCGACGGCCCCCGGGCAGGACGATGACCAAGAACGTCAAGCTCATCGCGGGCGGCCTCGTGATCGTCGGGGCGCTCGCCTACATGATCTACGCCGGCGTCACCCAGTCGGCGGTGTACTTCGTGACGCCCAGCGAGCTCAGGGCCGCCCCGGTGGCGGGCAAGGCCTACCGGCTGGGCGGCCTGGTCGCTCCCGGGTCGGTCAGGTGGGAGCCCCGCAGCCTCGACCTCAGCTTCACCATCACCGACGGCCAGGCGTCCATCCCCGTCCGCCACAGGGGCACCGCGCCCGACCTCTTCGGCGAGGGGCGCGGCGCGGTCGTGGAGGGCACCTGGACCGGGGACGGCTACTTCAAGGCCTCGCTCATCATGGCCAAGCACTCCGAGGAGTACCAGGCGCCGTCCGGCGACCGGGCGGCCGGCTACCGGGAGCTGATCCGGACCCTCCAGGGGGGCGCGCGGTGACCCCCGAGCTGGGCCAGGGGCGCTGCTGGTCGCCCTCGGCCTGGCCCTCTACGGCGCCGTGGCCGCCCCGCTCGGCGCCCGCGCCGGCCGGCCGGCGCTGGTGGAGTCCGCGCAGCACGCCGCCCTCGGCGGCTTCGTGCTGGTGACGGCGTGCTTCGCCCTCATGGTGTACGCGTTCCTCACCTT
>JBBIOF010000093.1:0-7898 GCA_037443505.1 Candidatus Rokuibacteriota bacterium | reverse complement strand
GCCGGCGCGCTGGAGGCCCTCGCCGGTGGCGGCTTCGCGGTGTCGCGGGCGCTGGCGGGCGTCTACCGGCGCCTGGTGCTGCAGGGGCCCGAGGAGGAGCCCCGGGCGCGGGCCCTGGCCGCCGACGCGCTGGCGAAGCTCGAGGCCAACGACGCCTCGGCGGCGCTCCTCGTCCTGAAGTCCGCGGCGTAGTCGCCGCGCGGGCTCACGCGAGCTCGGGCTCGCGGGAGTAGCGGCGGTCGTCCAGGCGCGGCATGACGGGCGGGGCGGCGTGTCCCCGGCGCGCGCGCCCGTGAAGAACATCACCCAGAACTCCCGCGGCGCCCGGGCCGGGGCCAGTCCCAGGAGCACCGCCGCGGCGAACCGGTGGGCCGCGCGGTACGCGAAGCTGTAGAAGGGAGCGATGGCGCGCGGCGCCTGCCGGCCGTTGAAGATGAGGTCGAGCACCAGGTGCGAGAGCGCGCCCGCGAGGTATCCCGCGAGCGGCAGCGCGTCGAGCCACCACGCCAGCACGCCCAGCAGCACGAACACCTCATAAGAATGAAGCACGAGGACCGCGCGCCGGAGACGGCCTTCGAGGTAGTAACGGATGAAGACGCCGGGGCGCAGGTCGCGCTGGCGCTCGAACACGACGTAGTCGATGGCGTGGTCCACGTCGATGAAGAAGCCGCCCAGCGCGACGCCGGCAGCGAGGGCCAGGGAGTCCGCAGGAGGGAGCGAGCGGGTGAGCGCGAGGGATCCCGCGCAGGCGGCGACCGTGGTGACGAGGTGCCCTCCCGGGCTCACACCTCCATCATACCGGGCGGCGCTCCGCGTGCGGAAGAGCCCGGCGGTCCGGCCGTGCTATACTCGGCTCTTGGGCCGATTCTGAGACGGAGGACGCTGTGACGGGATACGTTCCCGTGCTGATCTTCGCCGCGCTCATCGTGGGGTTCGGCGTGGTGTCGCTGGCCGCCGCGCGGCTGCTCCGGCCGTCGCGGCCCGATCCCGTCAAGCTCATGAACTACGAGTGCGGCGCCGAGCCCATCGGCTCGGCCTGGGTCCAGTTCCCCGTCGGCTTCTACCTGGTGGCGCTGGTCTTCATCGTCTTCGACACGCTGGCGGTGTTCCTGTTCCCGTGGGCGCTCATCCTCGGCTCGGCCGGGCGGGCGGCCTTCTGGGTCATGGCGGCGTTCGTGGGCATCGTGGGGCTCGGCTGGCTCTACGCGTACCGGGAGGGCGTGCTGGAATGGAAGTGAAGCCGCCGGTCCCGCAGATCCCGCCGCCGGTGTGGAGCGACTTCAAGGACCTCCAGGAGTGGGAGAAGTACCACCAGGAGCGAGCCGACGCCGACAAGACGTCCGCCGCCCTGGCGTCCATCGCCGACGCGGTCCATCACCTGCCCGGCGGGTGGATCCTCGTCACGTCCACGGAGAAGATCTTCAACTGGGCGCGGAGCTCGTCGATCTGGCCGGTGACCTTCGGGCTCGCGTGCTGCGCCATCGAGATGATGGCGACCTTCGCGTCGCGCTTCGACGTGGAGCGGTTCGGGATGGTCCCGTGGGCGTCGCCGCGCCACTCCGACCTCATGATCGTCTCCGGCACGGTCACCATCAAGATGGCCCCCATGCTGCGCCGCATCTACGACCAGATGCCGGACCCCAAGTGGGTGGTCTCCATGGGATCCTGCGCCAACTCGGGCGGCCCGTTCCGGCACGGCTACCACGTGGTGAAAGGAGTGGACCGCGTCGTTCCCGTGGACGTGTACGTGCCCGGCTGCCCGCCCACGCCCGACTCCCTGATGTACGGCCTGCTGAAGCTCCAGGAGAAGGTGGCGGAGTTCCAGCGGACCGGCACGCGCGCCACCGCCGAGATCACCGAGTAATCCGTGACGCCCGCCGACGCCGCGACGCGCATCCGGGACCGGTTTGGCATCGAGCCGGTCGTGGACGGCAGCACGGTCACCGCGGTGGTGCCGCCCGAGCGCTGGCAGGAGGTGGGCCGCGTCGCGCGCGAGGAGCTGGGCTGCCTCTACTTCAACTGGCTGTCCGCCGTGGACTGGAAGGCCGACGGCCTGGAGGTGCTGTGCCGGGTGGAGAACCTGGACGCGGGCCTGGTCCTGGTCCTCCGCACCCGGCTGGCCCCGGGCGCCGAGCGCTGTCCCACCCTCACGGGGGTCTGGCGCGGGGCCGACTGGATGGAGCGCGAGTGCTACGACATGTTCGGCGTGGTCTTCGAGGGCCACCCCGACCTCCGGCGCATGCTGCTGCCGGAGGACTGGGAGGGGCACCCGCTGCGCAAGGACTACGCCGTGGACACCCCGCACCTGCCGTACCGCTGAAGGGGGGCGGCCATGATCTACGAGCTGAGGACGTACACCCTGCGCCCGGGCCAGCAGGGGGAGTACCTGCGGCTGTCCTCGGAGGTGGGGCGCAAGGTCCGGGGCGACCGCTACGGGAAGCTCTGCGGCTTCTGGGCCACCGAGTTCGGCACGCTCAACCAGGTCGTGCACCTCTGGGAGTACCCCGATCTCAACGAGCGGGAGCGCCTGCGGGCCGAGCTGCAGAAGAACGAGGACTGGACCAGGGGCTACCTCCCGCAGATCCGCCCCATGCTGGTGGCCCAGGAGAACCGGATCCTGTCCCCGGTGGTGCCGCTCAAGCCGCCCGCGGGGGCCGGCCACGTCTACGAGCTGCGCTGCTACCGCACCCTGGTGGGCAAGGCCGGCGAGTGGCTGGAGCTCTTCAAGGCCATCCTCCCCACACGGGAGAAGTACTCGACCAACGTGGGGCTCTGGCACACGGAGGCGGGCCCGCTCAACGAGGTGGTGCACCTCTGGGCCTACCGCGACCTGAACGAGCGGGCCGCCGTGCGGGCCACCGTGCTGAACGACCCCGAGTGGCAGGTGTTCCTGGGCAAGTCGTCCCCGCTGCTCGTGGAGATGAAGTCCGTGATCCTCAACCCGGCGCCGCACTCGCCGATGAAGTAGGGCCGTGACGAAGCCGGACCAGTCCGTCCCCGCCGGCACCGTGGTCGAGATCGGCTACGCCGGTCACGAGCGCCTCATGATGAACATGGGGCCCCAGCACCCGTCTGCCCACGGCGTCTTCCGGGCCATCCTGACGCTCGAGGGCGAGACGGTGGTGGGGGTGGACGCGGTGATCGGCTACCTGCACCGCTGCCACGAGAAGCTGGGGGAGAGCCTCACCTACGTGCAGTACCCCACCATCGCCTCCAAGACCGACTACGTGGCCGCGATGACCTCGGAGCTGGCCTACGTGTCGGCCGTGGAGAAGGTGGGCCGGATCGAGGTGCCCCGGCGGGCCCAGTACCTGCGGGTCCTGGTGGCCGAGCTGCAGCGCATCGCGTCCCACTGCATCTGGCTGGGCACCTGGTGCATGGACATGGGCGGCGCGCTGGGCGGCGGCGCCACGGTCTTCCTCTACTGCATGCGGGAGCGGGAGCTGATCCTGGACCTGTTCGAGGCGCTCACGGGCGCGCGGCTCCTCTACGGTTTCCACCAGGTGGGCGGCACGCGCTACGACCTGCCGGCGGGCTGGGCGGCGGAGTGCCGGAAGACCATCGACCTGGTGGCGGGCCGCATCGACGAGTACGAGGCGATGCTGGAGGGCAACGCCTTCTTCCTGGTCCGCACGCAGGGCGTGGGCGTGGTCTCCCGCGAGCTGGCCCAGGAGGTGGGGGTCTCGGGCCCCCTCATCCGGGGCTCCGGCATTGCCTACGACGTCCGGCGGGCGGAGCCCTACTCCTCCTACCAGGACTTCGACTTCCGCGTGCCCGTGGAGACCGCCGGCGACTGCTACGCGCGCTACCGGGTGCGGATGCAGGAGTTCCGGGAGTCCATCAAGATCGTGCGCCAGGTCCTGGACGGGCTGCCGGAGGGGCCCATCTCCTCGCGCCCGGGCGTGAAGTCCGTGGGGCAGGTGCGCGTGCCGAAGGGCGAGGGCTACGCCCGCGTGGAGGGACCGCGGGGCGAGGTGGGCTGCTACCTGATCGCCGACGGCGGGCCCAAGCCCTACCGGATGAAGTGGCGGGGCGCCTCCTTCTCCAACCTGGCGATCCTGCCCCACGTCCTGATCGGCACCAAGGTCGCGGACGTGGTGGCCATCATGGGCTCGGTGGACCCGGTCTTCGGCGAGGTCGACCGGTGACGCTGGCGCCGGTGGTCCGCGACGTCGTGGTGGCCTTCGTCCTGCTCAACGGGGTGATCCTCCTGGTCACCTACGTGACGCTGCTCGAGCGGAAGTTCGCCGCCCGGATGCAGTCCCGCATCGGCCCCTACTACGTGGGCTGGCCCCACGGCTGGCTGCAGCCCATCGCGGACGCCCTCAAGCTCATGATGAAGGAGGACGTGGTCCCGGCGGCCTCCGACCGCTGGGTCTACAACCTGGCGCCGCTGGTCTTCCTGGTCCCCTGTGTCCTCATCTTCGCCACCATCCCCTTCGCACCGGGGCTGGGGGTGGCCGACCTGAACATCGGCGTCCTCTTCTTCCTGGCGGTGTCCGCGCTGGAGATCGTGGGCCTCTTCATGGGCGGGTGGGGCTCCAACAACAAGTACGCCCTGCTGAGCGCCATGCGGGCCGTCAACCAGATCATCTCCTACGACCTGCCCTTCGTCTTCGCCGCGCTGGTGCCCGTGGCGCTGGCGGGGTCCATGCAGATGTCGGCCATCGTCGCCGCCCAGCAGGGGCCGCTGGGCTGGTTCGTGTTCTACCCCGTCGTCGGCCAGCTGGCGTTCGTGGCCTACGTGGTGGCCACGCTGGCCGCGGAGAACCGGGTGCCGTTCGACATCCTGGAGGCCGAGTCGGAGCTGGTGGCGGGCTTCCGCGTGGAGTACAGCGGGATGAAGTTCGCCCTGATCCAGCTGGGCGAGTACGCCCACATGCTGGGCACGTCCTTCCTGGGCGCGCTGCTCTTCCTGGGCGGCTGGCTGGGCCCGGGGCCCGCGTGGCTGGGGCCCGTCTGGTTCGTGCTGAAGGCCGTGCTGGTGTTCCTGCTGGTCACGTGGGTGCGCTGGAGCTTCGTCCGCATCCGGGTGGACCAGATCCTCGCCATCTCGTGGAAGCTCCTGCTGCCGGCCACCGTGCTGCTGCTCCTGGTGACCGGCTTCGTGGTGGCGTCGGGAGGCGGCCGTGGCGCGTGACGGGGCGCCGGGGTTCTGGGGCGAGGTGGGCCAGCTGACCGTGGCCGTGGGGCGCGCCATGGGTGTGACCCTGCGGAACCTCTTCCGCAGGCCGGTGACCATCATGTACCCCGACACGCCCCGGCGGTACCCGGAGCGGTTCCGCGGCGTGCTGGCCCTCACCTACGACCGGGAGACGGGCGAGGAGAACTGCATCGGGTGCCGGCTGTGCGAGTACATCTGCCCGCCCCAGGTCATCAAGGTGGAGATGCTCAAGGGCGAGAAGCGGAACTACGCGAAGCGCTTCACCCTGGAGCTCTACTCCTGCGAGTTCTGCGAGCTGTGCGTGCAGGTCTGCCCCACGGACGCCATCGTGATGCTGCGGACGTTCGACCTCGCCACCAGCGACCGGCGGCACCTGCTGCTGGACAAGGACCGGCTGCACGCGCTGGGCCTCCAGTTCGAGCACTCCTGGGCCACCGGCAACCGCCTGCGGGACATGCAGGCGCCGCCGCGGCCCGCCCGGGGCGAGGGCAAGGCGGAGGGCGCACACCAGGCCAAGGAGCCCGCGGAGTGACGGGCGAGGCCGCGGCGTTCTGGGTGGTGGCCGCGATCCTGGTGGCCTCCAGTCTCGGCGTCGTGCTCACCCCGAACCTCTTCCACGCCGTGCTCTACCTGGCCGCCGCCCTGGTGGCGACGGGGGTCGTCTTCCTCCTGCTGGAGTCCCCGTTCCTCTTCGCCGTCCAGCTCCTGCTCTACGCCGGCGGCGTGGTGACCGTCCTGGTCTTCGCCATCATGCTGACCGAGCGCCTGGTGGGCGAGCGCATCGGCCAGACCAGCCGGTGGATCGTCAACGGTGCCGTCGTCTCCGCGGCGGTCCTGGCGGGCACCCTGGGCTTCCTCGGGCGGACGCCCGTCCGCCCGGGCGCGCCGGCGGCGGCCGGGGACACCGTCCCGGCCCTGGCGCGCGCGCTGGTGGGGCCGTTCGCCGCGTCGTTCGAGCTGCTGGGCGTGCTGCTGGTCGCCGCCCTGCTGGGTGCCATCTACTTCGCCAGGACGGAAGACTGAGCCGTGTCCCTCCACGCCTATCTCGCGCTGGCGGCGCTGGTGTTCGCCATCGGCCTGTTCGGGGTGCTCACCCGGCGCAACGCGGTCGGCATCCTGCTGGGCATCGAGCTGATGCTCAACGCCGTCAACATCAACCTGGTGGCGTTCTCGCGGTTCAACGCCGACCTGGCGGGGCTGGTGTTCACCCTGTTCACCATCGCCATCACCGTGGCCGAGGTGGGGGTGGGGCTGGCCATCGTCATCGCCATCTTCCGGGTGCGGCGGACCGTGGACGCCGACCACCTGAACCTGCTCCGGGGCTGATACCATGACGCGTCCCGCCCTCTTCGTCCTGGGGCTGCCGTGCCTCGCGTTCGTGCTGCTGGCGGCGGTGGCGCCGCTCAGGCGGCGGGGACTGCTGGCAGCCTGGGTGTCCATCGCCGCCATGGCCGCGGCGCTGGTGACCGCCCTCGCGGCCTGGACGGGCGGGGCCCGCGGCGAGGCGCGCTGGGTGTGGATCCCCGCCGACGGCGGCCCCATGGCCACCGTCGGCCTCCTGCTGGACGACCTGAGCGCCGCCATGCTCGTCCTGGTGACGCTGGTGTCGTTCCTGGTCCAGGTCTACTCCCTGTCCTACCTGTCCGAGGAGAAGCCGGCGTCGCTGGGCCGCTACTACGCCTACCAGTCGCTGTTCGCCTTCTCCATGCTGGGCCTGGTCCTGTCTCCCTCGTTCATCCAGATGTTCGTCTTCTGGGAGCTGGTCGGGCTCTGCTCCTACCTGCTCATCGGCTACTGGTACGAGCGGCCCTCGGCGGCCCGCGCCGCAGTGAAGGCGTTCTGGATCACCAAGCTGGGCGACCTGGGCTTCATCATCGGCATCGTGATGCTGTGGGCCGCCACCGGGACGTTCGAGTTCACGGCGCTGTTCCGCATGGCGGCGGAGGGGACCCTGTCGCCGCAGGGCCTGGGGCCCGTCCTGTTCCTGATTTACCTGGGGGCCGTGGGCAAGTCGGCGCAGTTCCCCCTCCACGTCTGGCTCCCCGACGCCATGGAGGGCCCCACGCCGGTGTCGGCCCTCATCCACGCGGCCACCATGGTGACGGCGGGCGTCTTCATGGTCACGCGCGCCATGCCGCTGTTCACCCTGGCGCCGGACGTGCTGGCCGTGGTGGGCTGGGTGGGTGCCTTCACCGCGCTGCTGGCGGCGACCATGGCCTGCGTGGAGAGCGACATCAAGCGCGTCCTGGCCTACTCGACCGTGTCGCAGCTGGGCTACATGATGGCCGCCGCCGGGGCCGGGGCGGCCGCGGCGGGCTTCTTCCACCTCCTCACGCACGGCGTCTTCAAGGCGCTCCTCTTCCTCGGCGCCGGGGCGGTGATCCACGCGGTGGGCACCAACGACATCTTCCGGATGGGAGGCCTGTTCCGGGCGATGCCCCAGACCGGCATCGTCTTCGTGGTGGGCACCCTGGCGCTGGCCGGCGTGTGGCCCTTCGCGGGCTTCTTCTCCAAGGAAGCGGTGCTGGCCGGGGTGTGGGAGGGGCACATGACCGGGCCCTTCCTGCTGCTGGCGCTCACCGCCTTCCTCACTGCGTTCTACATGTTCCGGGTGGTGTTCATCGCCTTCTTCGGCCGGGTCCACGCGGGCGGCCACCCCCACGACGCGCCGGCGCTCATGGCGGGGCCGCTGTGGGTCCTGGCCGCGCTGACGGTGGGGCTGGGCGTCCGGTTC
>JBBIOF010000092.1:0-7925 GCA_037443505.1 Candidatus Rokuibacteriota bacterium | reverse complement strand
GGCGACCAGCGCCTGCTGGAGCTGGGCATCGTGCTGGCCACGGAGCCCGAGCTGCTGCTCTTGGACGAGCCGCTGGCGGGACTGGCCGCGGCCGAGCGCGCCAGGGTGGCCGACATGATCCGGCGGCTGGCCGGGCCGGTCACGGTGGTCCTGATCGAGCACGACATCGACCGCGTGCTCGCCATCTCGGACCGGATCGCGGTGCTGCACCAGGGGCGGGTGATCGCCGAGGGCCCGCCGGAGGCCATCCAGCGGAACGCGGAGGTGCAGGCGGCCTACCTGGGGGCCGGCGGGGCGCTGGCGGCCCCGCCGCCGGCCGGCGCGGGCGGGGAGAAGCGGCTCCTCGAGGTGCGGCGGCTGACGGCCGCGTACGGCAAGAGCCTGGTGCTGCACGAGGTGTCCCTGGAGGTGCATCCGGGCGAGGTGGTGGCGCTGCTGGGCCGCAACGGCGTGGGGAAGACCACCACCCTGCACGCCATCATGGGCGACGTCCCGTCCCGAGCGGGCAGCGTCGCGTACCTGGGTGAGGAGCTGATCCACCGGGCGCCCGAGGAGATCGCCCGGCGCGGCATCGGCATCGTGCCCCAGGGCCGCCGCATCTTTCCGAACCTCACGGTGCGGGAGAACCTGGAGATCGCCGCGCGGCCCGGCCGCGGCGACGGCTGGACGGCGGCCGCGGTGTTCGCGCTCTTCCCCCGGCTGGAGGCGCTCGGGTCGCGCAAGGGCGAGCAGCTTTCCGGCGGCGAGCGGCAGATGCTGGCCATCGGCCGGGCCCTCATGGGCAATCCCCGGCTGCTGCTCCTGGACGAGCCCTTCGAGGGGCTCGCGCCGGCCGTCGTGGAGGTGGTGGTGCGCGCGCTGGAGCGGCTGCGCGGGAGCACCACCATGCTGCTGGTGGAGCAGAACGCGGACCTGGCGCTGGCGCTGGCCGGCCGCGCCTACGTGCTGAACAACGGGGTCGTCGTCTGGAGCGGGCCGGCAGGGGCGCTGCGCGAGGACGCGGCCCTGCGTGGCCGGCTGCTGGGCGTCTGAGCCGGCACGCGGTGTCGCGGGTCGAGGCCGGCGGGGCCAGGGGAGACCACCGCGGAGGAGCGGACATGAGCGACGGGAGGAGCGAGATCAGGGACGGGATGCGCATCGACTGGGACGTGCCCATCACCGTCGACGACGGGCTGGTGCTCCGCGCCGACGTGTACCGGCCGGCCGGTCAGGGCCGCTATCCGGCCATCCTCTCCTACGGTCCGTACGGCAAGTGGCTCCACTTCGAGGACCTGTACACGGACCAGTGGCGGCGCATGGTGGAGGAACACCCCGACGTCGTGGCCGGCTCCAGCAACCGGTACCAGAACTGGGAGGTGGTGGATCCCGACAAGTGGGTGCCCGACGGCTACGCGTGCGTCCGCGTGGACTCCCGGGGCGCCGGCCGGTCCCCGGGGCTCCTGGACCTCTGGTCGGCCCGGGAGGCCCGGGACATCTACGAGTGCATCGAGTGGGCGGCCCGCCAGCCCTGGTGCAGCGGCAGGGTCGGCATGAACGGCATCTCGTACTACGCCATGAACCAGTGGCAGGTGGCGGCGCTCCAGCCGCCCCACCTGGCGGCCATCTGCGTGTGGGAGGGCGCGGCCGACTTCTACCGCGACCTCGCCTACCACGGCGGCATCCTCTGCAGCTTCGGCCGGGCGTGGTTCCCTTCACAGGTGATCCGCGTGCAGCACGGCCGGGGCCGCCGCGGCTACCGGAGCCGGGTGACGGGCGACTGGGTCTCCGGGCCGCCGACGCTCACCGAGGAGGAGCTGGGCGCCGGCCGGCGGGACTTCTACGAGGACTGCCGGAGCAACCCGCTGGCGAGCGCGGAGTACTGGCGCTCGCGGATGCCCGACTGGTCCCGGGTGACGGTCCCCCTGCTGTCGTGCGCCAACTGGGGCGGGCAGGGGCTGCACCCGCGGGGCAACTTCGAGGGGTTCGTGCGGGCGGCCTCGGCCCGGAAGTGGCTCGAGGTGCACGGGGGCGAGCACTGGACCCACTTCTACACCGACTACGGGGTGCGCCTGCAGAAGCGCTTCTTCGGCCACTTCCTCAAGGACGAGGACACGGGCTGGCTCCGGCAGCCGCGGGTGCTCCTCCAGGTGCGCTACCCCGGCGAGCGGTTCGTGGAGCGCCACGAGAGCGAGTGGCCGCTGGCGCGCACCCGGTGGACGCGGCTCTACCTGGACCCCGCCGGCCTGAACCTGGTCCGCGCCCCCGTGGCCCGGGCCGGCACGGTGAGCTACCAGGGCCTGGGCGACGGCGTCACGTTCCTCACGCCGCCGATCGACGAGGAGACGGAGATCACCGGGCCGGTGGCGGCGAAGCTCTGGGTGTCCTCCGAGACCGCTGACGCCGACCTGTTCCTGGTCCTCAGGGTGTTCACGCCGGACATGAAGGAGGTGACGTTCCAGGGCGCGCTCGACCCGCACACCCCCATCGCCCAGGGCTGGCTCCGCGCCTCGCACCGCAAGCTCGACCCGGCCCTGACGCTGCCCTACCGGCCCTATCACACGCACGACGAGCCGCAGCCGCTCGCGCCGGGGGCGGTCTACGAGGTGGACGTGGAGATCTGGCCCACCTGTATCGTGGTGCCCGCCGGGTACCGCATCGGGCTCACGGTGCGCGGGCGCGACTACGAGTACCCGGGGGGGCCGGGCGCCGGGCTGGGGACGTTCAGCGCCTTCTTCACGGGCGTCGGCCCCTTCAAGCACGACGACCCGCGGGACCGGCCGCCCGAGGTGTTCGGCGGGAGGGTGACGCTCCACTGCGGCCCCGAGCACCCGGCCCACGTCCTGCTGCCCGTCGTCCCGCCGCGAGCGTAGGCGGCCGGGGCCGGGCCCGGACCGCGCGGCGGGCCGATCCCGCAGCCCCGGCCCGCGGTATCCTCTCGGACGGGGAGCGCGCCCGCGGGATGGGGCGAGCCCCCGGGAGGACACGGTGGGCGGGAAGAGGACGACGAGGTCGGCGGCGCGGAAGGCCCCGTCGGGGGCCGGCAACCCCTACGAGGTGGGGCTCGAGCGGCGGGACGCGAACTACGTCCCCCTCACGCCCATCTCCTTCCTGGCCCGCTCGGCAGCGGTGTACCCGGGCAAGCCGGCCGTGATCCACGGCGACCGCGTGTTCACGTACGCCGAGTTCGCGGCGCGCTGCCGCCGGCTGGCCTCGGCGCTGGCCCGGCGCGGGATCGGGCCCGGCGACACGGTGGCCATCATGGCGCCCAACGTGCCGGCGATGCTGGAGGCGCACTTCGGGGTGCCCATGGCGGGCGCGGTGCTGAACGCCCTCAACTACCGACTGGACGCGGGAACCATCGCCTTCCTGCTGGAGCACAGCGGGGCGAAGGTGCTGATCACGGACCGGGAGTTCGCGGGGACGATCGAGGGCGCGCTGGAGCGGACGCGGAGCCGCCCGGTCGTCATCGACATCGACGACCCGCTCCACGGCGGTGAGGGCAGGCGCCTGGGCGAGACGGACTACGAGGCGCTCCTGGAGGAGGGCGACCCGGGGTTCGAGCCGGCCCCGCCGGCTGACGAGTGGCAGGCCATCTGCCTCCTCTACACGTCCGGGACGACCGGCAGCCCCAAGGGCGTCGTCTACCACCACCGGGGCGCGTACCTGAACGCGCTGGGCAACGCCCTGGCCTTCGGGCTGACGCCGCGGACGGTGTACCTCTGGACGCTGCCCATGTTCCACTGCAGCGGCTGGACGTACACGTGGGCGGTCACCGCCGCCGGCGGGACCCACGTCTGCCTGCGCCGCGTGGACCCGGCGCTGATCTTCCCGGCCATCGCGCGGCACCGCGTCACCCACATGTGCGGCGCGCCGGTGGTCATGACCATGCTCATCCACGCGCCCGCCGAGGTGAAGCGGAGGTTCGACCACGTGGTGGAGTTCGCCACCGGCGGCGCGGCGCCGCCCTCGGCGGTGATCGAGGCCATGGAGGCCATGGGCTTCCGGGTCACGCACCTCTACGGGCTCACCGAGAGCTACGGTCCCGCCACGCTCTGCGCGTGGCAGGAGAGCTGGGACGGGCTGGCGCTGCCCGAGCGGGCCGCGCTGATGGCCCGCCAGGGCGTGGGCTACCCGACCCTCGAGCGGCTCATGGTCGCCGACCCGAAGACGATGACCCCGGTGCCCCGCGACGGCCGGACGCTGGGCGAGGTGATGCTCCGGAGCAACACGCTCATGAAGGGCTACTTGAAGAACCGGCCGGCCACGGAGGAGGCGTTCCGGGGAGGCTGGTTCCACACCGGAGACCTGGCCGTCTGGCACCCGGACGGCTACATCGAGATCAAGGATCGGTCCAAGGACATCATCATCTCCGGCGGCGAGAATATCTCCTCGCTGGAGGTGGAGGAGGTGCTCTACCGCCACCCCGCGGTCATGGAGGCGGCGGTGGTCGCCAGGCCCGACGAGAAGTGGGGCGAGACGCCCTGTGCCTTCGTGGCCCTCAAGCCCGGCGCCGAGGGGGTGGGGGAGACCGAGATCCTCCGGTGGTGCCGCGACCACCTGGCCGGTTTCAAGGTGCCGAAGCGGGTGGTGTTCGGGCCGCTGCCGAAGACCTCGACGGGCAAGATCCAGAAGTTCGTGCTGAGGGAGCGGGCACGGAGCGAGGCCTGACTCGCTGGCGGGCTCCGTTCACGGGCCCTGAGGGGCCCGCACGGGGCCTCCTCGATTTCCCCTTGACAGCGGCGGGGTGTCGCTCCTAGTCTGCCGGCGATCGAACGCTCGATCGATGAGCCTGCGATACTCCCTGGCCGACCAGACCGTCCGCGACGCGCGCACCTACGCGGAGGCGTGCGCGCGCCACGTCTGGCGGATCCCCGAGCGCTACAACATCGCCTGGGACGTCTGTGACCGGCACGCGGCCGGGAGCGGGCGCCGGGCGCTGGTGTGGGACTCGCCGGACGCCCCTGGCGAGACCTACACCTTCGACGACCTCAAGCGGCTGTCCGACCGCCTGGCCTCGGGCCTCCGGGCGCTGGGCGTCGAGCGCGGCGCGCGCGTGGGCCTCATGCTGCCGCAGACGCCCGAGCACGCGGTGGCCCACGTGGCCGTCTTCAAGCTGGGGGCCGTGAGCCTGCCGCTGTCGCGGCTGTTCGGCCCCGACGCTCTGCGCTACCGGCTGGCCGACAGCGGCGCCTCGGTGCTCCTGACCGACCGGGAGAACCTGGACAAGGTGCTGGACGTCCGGGCGGACCTGCCGGACCTCCGGCACGTGGTGCTGTGCGACCGGGCCGCCGCGGCCCCGGCCGGCGTGCTGGCGTTCGCCGACGTGATGGCGGCGGGACGCGAGGGCTTCACCCCGGTGGACACCGCGGCCGAGGACCCGGCGCTCCTGATCTACACGTCCGGCACCACCGGGGCCCCGAAGGGGGCGCTCCACGCCCACCGCTACCTGCTGGGCTACAACGGCGTGGACTACGCCAACAACTTCTTCCGCCCGGGCGACCTCTACTGGAGCCCGGCCGACTGGGCGTGGGTGGGCGGCCTGCTGGTCGGGCTCTTCTGCCCGCTGGCCCACGGCGTCCCGGTGCTGGCGTCGGCGGCCCGGTTCGACCCCGTGGGCGCCCTCGCGCTGATGGCGCGGCACGGCGTCACCAACGTGCTGCTCTCCGCCACCGCGCTCCGGAAGATGGCCGCGCAGGTGGACGACCCCGGGCGGTTCGGGCTCCGCCTGCGCTGCGTCTTCAGCGGCGGCGAGAAGGTGACGCCCGAGATCCACCGGTGGGTGGAGGAGCGCCTCGGCCTCCGCATCAACGAGGTGTACGGGCAGACCGAGGCCAACATCCTCGTGGGAGAGAACGACCCGCTGATCCCGCCGCGCCGCGAGCCGCTGGGGCGGCCCTACCCGGGGCACGTGGTCGCCGTGGTGGACGACGAGGGGCGGCCGCTGCCCCCCGGCCAGGTGGGTGTCATCGCCCTGCGGCGCGGCGACCCGGTGCTGATGCTGGGCTACTGGAATCGGCCGGAGCAGACCGCGGCGGCCTACCGCGGCGACTGGTTCCTCACCGGCGACCTCGGCCTGGTGGACGAGGAGGGCTGGGTCCACTTCAAGGGGCGCGCGGACGACGTGATCAACAGCGCCGGGTTCCGGATCGGGCCGGCGGAGGTGGAGGGTTGCCTGCTGGAGCACCCGGCCGTGGAGCAGTGCGCCGTGGTGGGCGTGCCGGACCAGGTGCGGGGTGAGGCGGTGAAGGCCTTCGTGCTCCTCAAGCCCGACCGGGCGCCGTCGCCGGCGCTGGCCGCGGAGCTGATGGACCACGTCAAGCAGCGCCTCGGCGCGTTCCAGCGACCCAGGGAGATCGAGTGGGTCACCGAGCTGCCCATGACGGTCTCGGGGAAGATCCGGCGGGCCGAGCTGCGCCGGCGGACCGCCGCGGCGTCCCCGGCCCGAGAGCCATAGGGGCCGTCCGGTGGACTTCACGCTCGGCGCCGAGCACGAGATCCTGCAGGCGACCGCCCGCCGGTTCGTGGAGCGCGAGCTGCCGCGCGAGCGAGTGCTCGAGTGGGTCCGGGCCAGGGTGGAGCCGCCGCGCGAGGTCTTCAGGAAGCTGGGCGAGCTGGGCATGTACGGGTTCCTCATCCCGGCCGCCTGGGGCGGCGCCGACGCGCCGGACCCCGTGGGGCTGGCCGTCGTCGTGGAGCAGCTGGCGCGTGCGTCGTCCGCGCTGGTCACCATCTACGGGCGGGCCGCGGTCATCTGCGGCCCGCTGCTGGCGGCGTTTGGCAGCGAGGAGCAGAAGGAGCTGGTCCTGCCGCGCCTGGTCCGCGGCGAGGTGGTCTTCTCCCTGGCGCTCACGGAGCCTGACGCCGGGTCCGACGCCGCCGCGCTCCGGTGCGAGGCGGTCGCGCAGCCCGACGGGTCCTACCTGATCCGGGGATCCAAGATGTTCATCACCCAGGCCGCCTCGGCCGACTTCCAGATCCTCGCCGCCAGGACGGGCCCGGACCGCCACCGCGGGATCACCCTCTTCCTGCTGGAGAAGCCCGGGTCGATTCCGGGCGTGGAGTGCCGGAGGATCGACACCCTGGGCCTCGCCATCGCGCCCACCTACGCCGTGACGTACGACGAGGTGCGCGTCCCGGCGGCGAGCGTGGTCGGCGCGCCGGGGCGGGGCTGGGAGGCGCTGCTCCACGGCCTCGACATGGAGCGCTTCTACCACGGCGCCATCGCCGCGGGGGCCTCGCAGGCGATCGTGGACGAAGTCGTCCGGTACGTGCGGCAGCGCGTGCAGTTCGGGCGGCCCCTGGGGGCCTTCCAGGCCGTGCGCCACCGGCTGGCGGACATGCAGACGCGGGTCGACGCGGCGCGGCTGCTCACCTACCGCGCGGCGGACGCCCTCCGCCGGGGCGGCTCCGCGCGGCGCGAGGCGTCCATGGCCAAGCTGGCCGGCGCGGAGACGTACATGGCGGTGGCGCACGACGGGCTGCAGCTCCTCGGGGGATTCGGGTACTCGGTGGAGTCGGGCCTGCCCATGCACTTCGCCGACGCCAAGCTCTTCGAGATCGGGGGCGGCACCACGGAGATCCAGCGCAACATCATCGCGAAGACGATGGGGCTCTAGGGATGGCCCGCGGGAGGATGGAGGGCGCCGTGACGCACGACTGGGGGCGGCGGCTATCGGACCGCATCCGCGCAGCGCTCGCGGCCGGCGACCTGGGCGGGGCGCGGCGCCTGGCGGTGGAGGGGGACGGTCAGGCCCGGAGCCTCGAGCGGGAGTACGCGCTCATGTACCGCGGCCTGGGGATCACCCTGCGGGTGCTCCTCGGCCTGGTGCCTGGCACCGCGGATCGCGTGGCCGGGCCCGCACGGGCCCGCGAGGCCGCGGTGGCCCTCCTGCGGCGCTTCCGCGGCGAGATGCGGGAGCTGATGGCGCGCGCCTACGGCGAGCCGG
>JBBIOF010000091.1:0-7990 GCA_037443505.1 Candidatus Rokuibacteriota bacterium | reverse complement strand
CGGGGCGTCAACATCCTGGCCGAGGCGGTGAAGGCCACGCTGGGCCCCAAGGGCCGCAACGTGGTCATCGACAAGAAGTTCGGCACGCCCACCATCACCAAGGACGGCGTCACCGTCGCCAAGGAGATCGAGCTCAAGGACCCGTACGAGGACATGGGCGCCCAGATGCTGAAGGAGGTGGCGTCCAAGACCTCCGACGTGGCGGGTGACGGCACCACCACCGCCACCGTCCTGGCCCAGGCGATCTTCCGCGAGGGCCTGAAGAACGTCACCGCCGGCGCCAACCCCATGGGGCTCAAGCGGGGCATCGAGCAGGCGGTGGAGGCCGTGGTCGAGGAGCTGAAGAAGCTCTCCAAGTCCACCAAGGACAAGAAGGAGATCGCGCAGGTCGCCACCATCGCCGCCAACAACGACAAGACCATCGGCAACCTGATCGCCGAGGCGATGGAGAAGGTGGGCAAGGACGGCGTCATCACCGTGGAGGAGTCCAAGTCGGCCGACACGGTGCTGGACGTGGTGGAGGGCATGCAGTTCGACCGTGGGTACCTCTCCCCGTACTTCGTCACCGACCCCGAGCGGATGGAGTGCGTGCTGGAGGACGCGCTGATCCTCATCCACGAGAAGAAGATCAGCGTGATGAAGGACATGCTGCCGCTGCTGGAGCAGGTGGCGCGGGCGGGCAAGCCGCTCCTCATCATCGCGGAGGACGTGGAGGGTGAGGCGCTGGCCACCCTGGTGGTCAACAAGCTCCGCGGCACGCTCCACTGCGCCGCGGTGAAGGCGCCGGGCTTCGGCGACCGTCGCAAGGCCATGCTGGAGGACATCGCCATCCTCACCGGCGGCAAGGCCATCACCGAGGACCTGGGGATCAAGCTGGAGAACATCAAGCTGGACGACCTGGGCCGGGCCAAGAAGGTGGTGGTGGACAAGGACAACACCACCATCGTGGAGGGCGCCGGCAAGCAGTCGGCCATCGAGGGCCGCATCAAGCAGATCCGGGCGCAGATCGAGGAGACGACCTCGGACTACGACCGCGAGAAGCTGCAGGAGCGGCTGGCCAAGCTGGCCGGCGGCGTGGCGGTCATCAAGGTGGGCGCCGCGACCGAGACGGCCATGAAGGAGAAGAAGGCGCGGGTGGAGGACTCGCTGAACGCCACCCGGGCGGCGGTGGAGGAGGGCATCGTGCCGGGCGGCGGCGTGGCTCTGCTGCGCGCCTCGAAGGCCATCGACGCCCTGACGCTGGAGGGCGACGAGAAGGTGGGGGCCCAGATCGTGCGGCGGGCGCTCGAGGAGCCCATCCGCCAGATCGTGGAGAACGCCGGCCTCGAGGGCAGCGTGGTGGTGGAGAAGGTCAAGGCCGAGACCGTGGCCACCCGCGGCTTCGACGCCGAGAGCATGCAGTACGTGGACATGATGCAGGCAGGGATCATCGACCCCGCGAAGGTGGAGCGGGTGGCCCTGCAGAACGCGGCGTCCATCGCCTCGCTCCTGCTGACCACCGAGGCGCTCATCACCGACATCCCCGAGGAGGAGAAGAAGGCCCCGGCGATGCCGCACGGGGACATGTACTAGTCCGGTTGAGTCCCCGCCATGCGGGGACGGCGGCCCGGGCGGGGTGCCCCGCCCGGGCCGTATCATTTTCGGGGCGTTGACCTTGCCCGGCCCGCGGATGTCTGATAGCCTTAGGCGCTTTGGTAGGATGTATCGACGGGCCCTGGAGGGGGTGAGATTCTGCGGCCTTATGAAATCCTGGTGATCATCGACCCGCGCCCCACCGACGAGGAGGTCGCCGCGCTGCTGACCCAGCTCGGCGAGCAGCTCAAGTCGCTCGGGGCGGAGGTGACCAGGGTCGACAACTGGGGGAAGCGCCGGCTGGCGTACGAGATCCGCAAGCAGCGCGAGGGCACGTACGCCGTGTTCGAGGTCTCGGCCGAGCCTGCCGCGGTCAAGGAGTTCGAGCGGCAGCTCAAGCTGAACGAGAACGTGCTGCGCTTCCTGTCCACGCGGGTTCCCGTGCGGAAGAAGGCTCGGCCGGCCAAGACCGAACCGGCGAAAACCGACGAGATGCTCGAGGAGGTCGGTTGATGGCGAGCCTCAACAAGGTCTTCCTGATCGGCAACCTCACGCGGCCGCCGGAGCTGCGCTACACGCCCAGCGGCACCGCGGTGGCCGACCTGCGGCTCGCGGTGAACCGCAACTACACCACGCAGGGGGGCGACAAGCGGGAAGAGACCTGCTTCCTCACCGTGGTGGTGTGGGGCAAGCAGGCCGAGACCTGCGGGGAGTACCTGGACAAGGGCAGTCCCATCCTGGTGGAGGGCCGGCTGCAGACGCGCGAGTGGGAGTCGAAGGACGGCCAGAAGCGCACGGTCGTCGAGGTGGTGGCCGAGCGGGTCCAGTTCATGGGCCGGCCCAAGGCCGCCGCCACGGCCGGGGTCCCGGCCGCCGAGAGCTTCAGCGAGGAGGCGTCGCCGCCGCCGGACGACGACGTCCCGTTCTAGGTCCGAGGAGGAGGAGCAGCCATTCCCACGCCACAGAAGCCCGTCAAGCGCCGCCGCTTCGGCCGGCGCAAGGTCTGCAAGTTCTGCGCTGACAAGGTCGATCTGATCGATTACAAGGACGCGCGCCGCCTGCGGAACTTCATCACCGAGCGCGGCAAGATCATCCCCCGGCGGATCTCCGGGAGCTGCGCTCGCCACCAGCGCCAGCTCACCCACGCCATCAAGCGCGCACGCACCGTGGCCCTGCTGCCCTACGTGGTCACGGACTAGGGGGCGGAGCCGATGAAGGTCATCCTGCTGGACGACGTCGCCAAGGTGGGCCGCCGGGGTGAGGTGCGCGAGGTCTCGGACGGCTACGCCCGGAACTTCCTCATCCCCAAGCGGCTCGCGCTCACCGCCACCGCCGGGAACCTGAAGAACCTGGAGCACATCCGCAAGCAGCAGGAATCGAAGGCCGCCCGCGTCAAGAGTGACGCCGAGCAGCTCCGGGCCCGGATCGAGGGCCTGTCGTTCGAGGCCCGCCGGCAGGCTTCGGAGGAGGGCAAGCTCTTCGGCTCGGTGACGGCGCAGGATGTGGTCGAGTTCCTGGAGAGCCAGGGGGTGAAGCTGGAGCGCCGCCGCGTGCTCCTCGAGGAGCCGATCAAGGCGCTGGGCGAGACCACGGTGGCCATCAGGCTCCACCCCGAGGTCACCGCGCACCTCCGGGTCAGCGTCGTCCGCGAGTAGGGCCCGGCGCCCGCCGGGGCCTCCGGTGACGCGGCCCCCACGGAGGGCTGCCGCACCATCCACCCTCGATCCACGACGCGTCCACCGTCCTGGACGGGATGTCCACCCGGTATCCACGGCCTGTCCACCGCCGGCGCCGTGCGTGCGATTTTCGTTGACGAGAGGCGCGGCTGCGCTCGACGATCATCGACGATGCCTGGCGGTGATGCGCGCCCATGAGTCCGCTGGAAGTGCCGGCGCGGATCCCGCCCCACAACCTCGACGCCGAGCGGGCCGTCCTCGGCGCGGTCCTCCTGGAGGGCCGGGAGACGCTGCCGCGCGTCATCGAGCTGCTGCGCCCCTCCGACTTCTACACCGAGGCCCACCGGACCACCTACGAGACGATGCTGCGGCTCTTCGACCGCGGCGAGCCGGTGGACCTGATCACCCTGAGCGAGGAGCTCCGCCGCAACGGGGCGCTGGACGAGGTGGGGGGCCCGGCGGCGCTGGCGCTGCTGGTCGAGCACGCCGCCATCGCCGCCCACCTCACGGCCTACGCGGGCATCGTCCGCGACATGGCGGTGCTCCGGGAGCTGATCCAGACCTCCACCCAGATCATCACCCAGGCGTTCGAGGCCAAGGAGGACGTCCAGGCGCTGGTGGACGACGCCGAGCGGCGCATCTTCAGCCTGGCCGAGCGGCGGCTGGAGGGCTCGGCGCTCCCCGTCGGCAAGATCCTCAAGAACACCTTCGAGTACATCGAGCGGCTCTACGAGCGGAAGGAGCACGTCACCGGCGTCGCCACCGGCTTCGAGAAGCTGGATCTGGAGACCTCGGGCCTGCAGCCCTCGGACTTCATCATCATCGCCGGCCGCCCCAGCATGGGCAAGACGGCCTTCGCGCTCAACATCGTGCAGCACGTGGGCGTGCAGCTGGGCGGCAAGGTGCTGGTGCTGAGCCTCGAGATGTCGGCGGCCCAGCTGGTCCAGCGCATGCTCTGCTCCGAGGCCAAGGTGGACTCCCAGGCGGTCCGCACCGGGCGCCTCACGGCCTCCGACTGGCACCGGCTCACCTCGGCGGCGGGGCGCCTCAGCGAGGCCGCCATCTTCATCGACGACAGCCCCGGCCTCACGGTCCTCGAGGCCCGCGCCAAGGCCCGGCGCATGAAGGCCGAGCACGGGCTCGACCTGCTGGTGATCGACTACCTGCAGCTCATGCGGGGCCGGGCGGCCATGGAGAGCCGCCAGCAGGAGATCTCGGAGATCTCGCGCTCGCTGAAGGCCCTGGCCAAGGAGCTGGCCGTCCCCGTGGTGGCGCTCTCGCAGCTGTCCCGGGCGGTGGAGTCCCGGGCCACGCGGGACTTCCGCCCCCAGCTCTCCGATCTCCGCGAGTCCGGCGCCCTGGAACAGGACGCCGACGTCATCCTGTTCCTCTACCGGCCGTCGGTCTACAAGGAGGACCTCCCGCCGGACGAGCAGAACATCACCGAGGTCATCATCGGCAAGCAGCGCAACGGACCCGTGGGCACGGTGAAGGTCGTCTTCCTGCCCCAGTACGCCCGCTTCGAGAACCTGGCGGACTTCCAGCGGGCTCCCCAGGCCTTCTGAGACAGGCGTCCGCCGTGCGTGTAGAATGCGGACGACGTCCCGGAACGCCCATGCCGCACCACCGGCCAGGTTCCCCGTGGCCTCCCCCCGCCCGCGCGGCGGCGATCGGCGGTCCGCGCCGGCTGAAATCCTGAACGGGGGCCCGACGGGCCGCCGTATCATTCCGACGTGCGCCTGCACAAGCTGAAGCGCCTCTTCGTCGGCACGCCGCTGCCGACCGCGCAGTCCCGCCACGAGCGGCTGGGGAAGGCCACGGCGCTGGCCGTCTTCTCGTCGGACGCCCTGTCCTCCGTCGCGTATGCGACGGAGGAGATCCTGCTGGCGCTGGTCGGAGCCGGCTCCGTGGCCCTGGGCTTCTCGCTGCCCATCGGCCTGGCCATCGCCCTGCTGGTCGTCATCGTGGTCAGCTCGTACCGGCAGACCATCCTGGCCTACCCGCAGGGCGGGGGATCCTACATCGTCACCAAGGACAACCTGGGGGTCTTCCCCGGGCTGGTGGCGGGCGCCGCGCTCCTGATCGACTACGTCCTCACCGTGGCCGTCAGCGTGGCCTCGGGCGTCGCGGCGGTGACGTCGGCCCTGCCGGCGCTCCTGCCCTACCGCGTGGGGCTCTGCATCCTGGCCGTGGCCGTCATCGCGGTCGCCAACCTGCGCGGGATCCGGGAGTCGGGTGCGCTCTTCGCCGCGCCCACGTACCTCTTCATCGCGAGCCTGGGCCTCATGCTGGGCTACGGGGTCGTGGGGGCGGCCGCGGGTCTCATCCCGGAGAGCCCGCCGCCCTCGGCGACGGTGCCGGCCGCGGAAGGGATCGGCGTGTTCCTGATCCTCCGGGCCTTCGCCTCCGGGTGCGCGGCCCTGACCGGCGTGGAGGCCGTCTCGGACGGGGTCCCGGCCTTCAGGCCGCCGGAGGCGCGCAACGCCCGCATCGTGCTGGCCTGGCTGGGCGCCATCCTGGTGGCGCTGTTCCTCGGGATCACCTACCTGGCCTACGACTTCGGGGTCGTGCCGCGGCCGGAGGAGACGGTGGTGTCCCAGATCGCGCGGCGCGTGTACGGCGGCGGCGTCCTCTACTACGAGGTGCAGGCGGTCACGATGCTGATCCTGCTGCTCGCCGCCAACACCTCCTTCGCCGACTTCCCGCGGCTCTCCTACTTCCTGGCCCGGGACCGCTTCGCGCCGCGCCAGTTCAGCAACCAGGGCGACCGCCTGGTGTTCTCCAACGGCATCCTGATCCTGGCGGGCCTCGCCGCCTTCCTGCTGGTGGTCTTCCGCGGCGACACCCACGCCCTGATCCCGCTCTACGCGGTGGGCGTGTTCATCTCCTTCACCCTCTCCCAGGCGGGCATGGTGCGGCGCTGGCTGCGCCTCAAGGAGGCGGGGTGGTGGTGGCGGATCTGGTTCAACGGCGTGGGCGCCACCGTCACCGGTACCGTTGCTCTCACCATCGCCGTGGCCAAGTTCACCCACGGCGCCTGGATCGTGGTGCTCCTCATCCCGGCGCTGGTGGGCGTGTTCCTGGTGATCCACCGCCACTACGACGAGGTGGCCGTCCAGCTCTCGCTGGAGGGATTCGAGCCGCCCGGCCCGACCACCAACTCCGTCCTGGTGCTGGTGGGCGACCTCCACCGCGGGGTCGTGCGGGCCGTCCAGTACGCGCAGGCCCTGTCCCCGTCGGCCAAGGCGGTGTACGTGGAGACCGATCCCGAGCGCACCCACCGGCTGGAGGAGCGGTGGGGCAAGTGGGGGATGGGCATCCCCCTCATCGTGCTCACCTCGCCCTACCGGTCGATCCTGGGCCCGCTCATGGAGTACATCGACCACCTCCAGGAAAAGGGCGGCGAGCAGCACATCATCACCATCGTGCTGCCGGAGTTCATCCCGGCCCGGTGGTGGCAGCAGCTCCTGCACAACCAGACGGCCCTGCTCATCAAGGGCGCCCTGCTCTTCCGCCGCAACGTGGTCGTCGCCGACGTCCCCTACCACCTGAAGCACTGACGCGGTGACGCCCGCCGGCCAAGCGGCAGCTCGATGACGCGGTGGACGGGCGCGTGTCGCCCCGTGAGGCGCTGGCCGCCGTCCAGAAGCAGGTGACGCCGCTGGTCGCCAGGTGACGGCGCTAGGCGCCGGTGAACCGCGGGGGACGCCGCTCGGCCAGCGCGCGGACGCCCTCCGCGAAGTCGGCCGTGGCGAAGCAGGCGAGCTGCGCCTCCAGGGCGGCGCCCAGCTCGCTCCAGAGGTCGGAGGCCAGGCCCCGGTTGATGGCGGCCTTGGCCAGGGCCAGCGCGCGCGGGGGGCCGGCCGCCAGGGCCCGCGCCCGCTCCAGCGCCACGTCCATCAGGTCCGCCGCCGGCACCACCCGCGTCACCAGCCCGATGCGCAGCGCCTCGGCGGCATCGACCATCTCGCCCGTGAGGATCATCTCGGTCGCCCGGCCCAGGCCCACGATGCGGGGCAGGAGGTACATCCCGCCCAGGGCCGGCAGGCACCCGATCCGGATCCACACCTCGCCGAAGCGCGCCTGCTCGGAGGCCAGGCGGACGTCGGCGGCCAGCGCCAGCTCGCAGCCGGCGCCCACTGCGGGGCCATTGACCGCGGCGATGACCGGCTTGTCCATGGTCCGGATGGCGCGGACGGGGCGCTGGAAGGCGCCGTACACCGCCGCCCGGATCCGCTCCGGCGGCATGGCCGGGATCTCCTGGAGGAAGCGCGTGTCGCCGCCGGACGAGAAGGCGCCGCCGGCGCCGGTGAGTACCACGGCGCGCACGGCGTCGTCGCGGGCGGCGGCTTCCAGGCGCTCGCCCAGCTCGCCCACCAGCTCCACGGTGAGGGCGTTGAGCGTGTCGGGTCGGTTGAGCGTGAGGACACGGACGCCGTCGAGGTCGCGTTCGAGAAGGTGGCTCACGGGCCGAAGGATACATCAACTCTGATACACTTGACTCCCGCGTGATCGCCCGATGAACATCGTCCTGGCTCCCGAAGGCCCGCTGGACGTCGGCGCGACCCTGGCCCGCTATCGCCTCTGGGGGGAGGACCCCGCCAACCGGCTCGACGGCGACCGGTTCCGGCGCGTGCTCCGCCTGGAGGGCCGGCTGCTGCCCTACGAGCTGCGCTGGAGCGGCCCGGTGGACGCGCCGCGCCTGGACGTGCGCGTGCCCGGCGCGCGCGGGCCCCGCGCCC
>JBBIOF010000090.1:0-7994 GCA_037443505.1 Candidatus Rokuibacteriota bacterium | reverse complement strand
CCGCGCGACGGCCGGCCGCGCGCCGGGCGCTCGCCACGTCGGCCACGGCGGCCCGGAGGGTCTGAAGCAGCGCCACGGCCTCGGAGCTGAGCGGCCGCTGCCGGGGGTGGATGACGTCCAGGCTGCGGCTCAGCGGCTCGGCGTCCGTCACCTCGACCACCATGAGCTTGCGGCGCCGGATCTCGCGGGCCACCGCCAGGCGCGGCAGGAACGCGAGCCCCATGCCGTGCTCCACCATCCGCTTGGCCGTCTCGATCGTCTCCACCTCCATGACCACGTTGGGGACGAGCCCCGCCCGGCGGAACAGCCCGTGGCTCAGGGTCCAGTCGCTGGAGCCCCGGTCGAAGAGGATCAGGGGCCGGTCGGCGATCTCCTGCAGGCGCGCCCGGCGAGGGGGCGCGCCCGGCCCGCCGGGCCGGGCCACCAGGATCAGCGGGTCGTCGCCGAGGCTGATCGTCTCCACCTCGGGGTGGTGGAGCGAGCGCGCGACGCCGATCTCGGCCTCGCCCCGGAGCACCATCTCCAGGACCTCCTTGGAGTGCCCGGAGCGCACCGTGATCATGACGCCGCGGTGCTGGGCGTGGAACCGCCGGAGGACGTCGGGCAGGAGGTAGGTGCAGATGGACAGTGCGGCGGCGATCTGCAGGGCGCCGCCGCTGGCCGGTCGGAGGTCGTGCACGGCCTGGCGCGCCAGGGCCGCGGCGTGCAGGAGCTGCTCGGCGTGCGGGCGCAGCGCCCGGCCGGCCGCCGAGAGCGCCAGGCCGTTGCGGCCGCGCTCGAAGAGCGTGACGCCCAGCGACTCCTCCAACGCCTTGATGCGGGCGCTCACCGCGGGCTGGGTGAGCCGGAGGGCGTCGGCCGCCCGGCGGAAGCCGCCGAACGTGCCCACCGCCAGGAACGCCTCGATCTGCCCGATCTCCACGACCGGGATTATACGCCGCGGCAGCATGATCGAAATTCTTTATCGCACCGATAAAGGCCGCCCCATCACGCTTCGTTATCACGGCGATAAAAAGGATCCGTTTGCCCGGCGCCGCCGCGCGGAGCACAGTGGCCCCGAGAACGGACGCCACCGGGAGGACGTCATGCACGAGCGATGTCACTGCGGGACGGCGCGGACGCGCAGCGTTCACCTGGGCTGCCTCGAGTGCGGGGCCGCCTGCTGCCCGGCGTGCGCCGTGCCGGTCGAGTCCGTCACGTACTGCCGCGGCTGCGCCGCCGCGCTGCTGGAGGCGGCCACGGTCCGGACCACCGGGTCGTTCGACCTCCAGTGAGGAGGAGCCCCATGCACGCCGACTGCGAGTGCGGGACCCTGCACGATCACCCCGGCCGCCGGGCGCGCTGCCGCGAGTGCGGGACCGCGTGCTGCCGGAGCTGCGCCCTGGAGATCGACGCCGAGACCTACTGTCGCTGGTGCGCCGTGCTGCGCGCATCGGCCTGACCGAGGAGCCAGTGATGGAGAACATGGGGAGGAAGTTCCGCGAGCTGCTCCGGGACGAGGAGTACGTGTTCACCGGGGGTGTCTACTCGCCGCTCGACGCGCAGATCGGCGAGCGGGTGGGGCTCAAGGCGATCTACCTGAGCGGGTACTCCATGGCCCTGGCCAACGGGTGGCCGGACATGGGGTTCCTGACGATGACCGAGGTGACCCGGATCGCGTCCATGGTGGCGGGTGCCGTGAACATCCCCGTGATCGCCGACGCGGACGACGGCTACGGCAACGCGCTGACCACCATGCGCACGGTGCAGGAGTTCATCAAGACCGGCGTCGCCGGCATCCACCTGGAGGACCAGCGGTTCCCCAAGCGGTGCGGGCACATCGCGGGCAAGACGCTGGTGAGCCGCGAGGAGGCGGTGGGCAAGTTCCGCGCGGCGGTCGACGTGCGCAACAGGCTGAACCCCGACTTCGTGATCATCGCCCGGACCGACGCGTACGGCGCGGTGGGCGGGAGCATGGAGGAGGCCATCTGGCGGGGGCGGGCGTACGCGGACGCCGGGGCCGACCTGGTGTGGTGCGAGCTGTCGGGGCCGGCGCGGGAGCCGGCCATCGAGTTCGCCCGGGCCATGCGCCAGACCCACCCGGACCTGCCGCTGGCCTTCAACTACTCCTCGTCCTTCAAGTGGTCGGGCGACCCGGACCCCTTCCTGTTCCGCGAGCTGGGCGAGGTCGGCTACAGGTTCATCTTCATCACGCTCTTTGCGGCCCATGCGGGCATGTGGGCGGTGTGGAACGCGATGGAGGACCTGGTGAAGAACCAGGAGCAAGCGCAGTGGACCCTCGAACGGGTGAAGGCCGGGCACCCGACCGAGAGCCACCACGTGATGGCGCGGGTGTCGTACTTCCAGGAGCTGGAGCGGCGGTACATCCCCGGGACCGCCGAGCGACTCGAGCGGTCGGCCGGCTTCGGCGAGCGTTCCGGCGCGCACTGAGACACGCGGGCGGGGGGCTCCGGGCGGCCCGGTCGTTCGGGCGACGGGGCCCCGCCCCCGCACTCCGGGGGCCTGACGCGCGGGCGCCGCGGCCCGGCCGCGGCGCCCGGCGATCACGCGGGCTACGCGCCCAGGTAGGCCCGGCGGACGTGGTCGTTGACCAGCAGGTCCGCCGCTCGCCCCTCCAGCACGATCCGGCCCGTCTCCATCACGTACCCGCGGTCGGCCATCCCCAGCGCGAGGTACGCATTCTGCTCCACCATGAGCACCGTGGTGCCGCGCCGCCGGATGTCCGCGATGATGCCGAAGGTGGTCTCCACCACGGCCGGCGCCAGGCCCAGCGAGGGCTCGTCGAAGAGGATCAGGCGGGGGCGGGCCATCAGGGCGCGCGCGATGGCCAGCATCTGCTGCTCGCCCCCCGACAGGGTCCCCGCTACCTGCCGCCGCCGCTCGGCCAGGATGGGGAAGTGGGCGCACACGCGCTCCAGGTCCTCGGCGATCCCGCGCCGGTCACGGCGCACGTAGGCCCCCATCGCGAGGTTCTCCTCCACGGTGAGGTGCGGGAACACCCGCCGTCCCTCCGGGCAGTGGGCGATGCCAGCCTCCAGGATGCGCGCGGGCTCCAGGCGCTGGATCTCGCGGCCGTCGTAGAGGATCCGGCCCCGGGTGAGGGGCAGGAGCCCGGAGATGGCGCGCAGGGTGGAGGACTTGCCCGCGCCGTTGGCACCGATCAGGCAGACCAGCTCGCCCGGGCGCACCTCGAGGTCGAGCCCGCGCAGGGCCGCGATGGGCCCGTAGGCGGCCTCCACCCCCTCCAGCCGGAGCAGCGCCCCGTCAGGTCCCGGCACGGGCGGTCCCCAGGTAGGCCCTGACCACGTCGGGGTGGGACTGGATGGCCGCGGGTGGCCCCTCGGCGATGACCACGCCGTGGTTCAGGACGATGACCGTGTCGGAGATCCCCATGACGAGCCGCATGTCGTGCTCGACCAGCAGCACCGTGACGCCCTGCTCCCGGATCTTGCGGATCAGCCCGCTCACCGTCTCCTTCTCGGCGCCCGTCATCCCCGCCGCGGGCTCGTCCAGCAGCAGGAGCGCCGGGCGCGCGGCCAGCGCCACGGCCAGCTCCACCAGCCGCTGCTCGCCGTAGGGCAGCGCGCCTGCCACCTCGCCGCGGCGGTGGCCGAGCCCCACGAAGGCGATGATGTCCGCGGCCTCGCGCTCCAGGCGCGCCTCCTCCTCCCGCACCGCCGCCCGACCCGCCAGGACCGACCAGAGGCCCGCCCGGCCCCGGAGGTGGAGCCCGGTCAGGACGTTGTCGGCCACGGTGAGAGCCGGAAAGACGCTGGTCTTCTGGAAAGTGCGCACGACGCCGCGCCGCGCGATCTCGGAGGGCCGGAGCCCCGTGAGGGGCGCTCCCCCGTAGAGCACCTGGCCCCGCGTGGGCCGCAGGTAGCCGGTGATGGCGTTGAACGCGGTGGTCTTGCCCGCCCCGTTGGGACCGATGAGGGCGGTGATGGCGCCGGGCCGCACCTCGAAGGACACGCCGCCCAGCGCGGCGACGCCGCCGAAGTGCACGGCCAGGTCACGGACGGCGAGCATGGCGCCAGGCCGCCAGCGTGGGCACGATGCCGCGCGGCAGGAAGAAGACCAGGAGCACCAGGATCAGGCCGTACGCGAGCATCTGCCACTGCCAGGAGACGGTCTCGCGCAGGGCCTCCGGCAGTGCGGTGAAGAGCAGGGCGCCGACCAGCGGCCCCGCCAGCGTTCCCTTGCCGCCGGCGACGACCATGATGACCATCGTGACCGTGTACGTGAAGAGGAAGACCTCCGGGCTCACGAAGCGGGTGTAGTGGGCGTAGAGGACGCCGGCCAGGCCGGCCAGCGCGGCGCTCACCACCGCGGCCAGCACCAGGTAGTGGGTGGCGTCCACGCCGACCGACTCGGCCAGCGGCTCGTTCTCCCGGAGGGCGACGAGCGCCCTCCCGATGCGGGAGCGGACCAGGCGGCGGCACACCAGCCAGGCGAGCGCGGCGGCGGCCAGCACCAGCTCGTAGTAGGCGCCCTTGGTCCGGAGGGACCACGGGCCCAGCTCGGGGGCCGGCACGCCCGGCAGCCCCAGGGGGCCGTTGGTCAGGTCCATCCAGTTCTGGGCCACCAGCGCGATGACGCCCGCGAACGAGATGGTCACCAGGACGAAGTAGGCCCCGCGCAGCTTGAGCGCCAGGCGGCCGATGGCCCAGCCGGCCGCGGCGGCCAGGCCGACGCCCGCCGGCAGCCCCAGCCAGAACGACCAGCCGAGCCTCAGCGTGAGCAGCGCCGAGGTGTAGGCGCCGATGCCGAAGAAGGCCGCGTGGCCCAGCGAGAGCTGGCCGGTGTAGCCCAGGAGGAGGTTCAGGCTCAGGGCCAGGATCGCGAAGATGCCGGCCATGATCAGGATGTGGACGTAGTAGGGGTTGGCGAGCCACAGGGGTGCCGTCAGCGCCAGGGCGGCGGCGACGGGCGGGCCGAGCCGGCTCATCCGATGCGTTCGGCGCGCGCGAAGAGCCCCGAGGGGCGGAAGAGCAGGACCAGGATGATGATCACGAACCCGACGGCGTCGCGGTAGCCCGAGGAGACGTACCCCGCTCCCAGCTCCTCCGCCACCCCGAGGATGACGCCGCCCAGCGTCGCCCCCCAGATGTTGCCGAGCCCGCCCAGGATCACCACCGAGAAGGCCTTGAGCGACGCCAGGTCGCCCATGGACGGGTAGACGAGGAAGATGGGGCCCAGCAGCGCGCCGGCCGCCGCCGCGAGCCCCGACCCCAGGGCGAAGGTGGCCGTGCGGACGTGGTGGATGCGGACGCCCATGAGGGCGGCGGTGTCGGGGTCCTGGAAGGTGGCGCGCATGGCCCGGCCCAGCCTGGTGCGCTGGATCAGCAGGTGGGCCCCCGCGATCAGGGCCAGCGCCGCGCCCAGGACGAAGAGCCTGAGCGGGGCCACGCTGAGCGGCCCCAGGACCAGGGGGGCGGTGGGGAACGGGTGCGGGATGGACTTGGCGACGCCGCCCCAGGCCAGCAGCTCGCCGTTCTGCATGGCGATCCACAGCCCGATCATCACCAGCATGACCGTGTCGATGGACTCGCCCCGGAGCGGCCGGAGCAGGACGCGCTCGGTGAGCGCGCCGGCCAGCACCCCGCCGGCGATCGCCGCACCGAGCGCGACCAGGAACGGCACCCCGCCGAGGGCCAGGGCGGCGAACGTCGCGTACGCCCCCAGCGTGTAGAACTCGCCGTGGGCGAAGTTCACCACGTTCATCAGGCCGAAGATGAGCGTGAGACCGATGCCCAGCAGGGCATAGATCCCGCCGAGCACCAGGCCGTTCACCAGGTGCTGGAGCAGCGCCTCCACGCGGCCCGGCGCCCTACTTTCTGGCCAGGAAGTCCGGCAGCGCCACCTTGCCGCCCCTGATCTGCACCACGAAGATGGACGGCCGGGACTGCCCGGACTCCTTGCCCGGCGGCCCGTCCTTCTCGAACTTGATGGGGCCGTTCACGCCGGTGATGGAGACCTTCCACAGCGCGTCCCGGATGGCCTTCGGCTCGTCCTTGCCGGCGATGCGAATGGCCTCGGCGATGGTGGCGACGCCGTCGTGCCCCCGGAAGCCCTCGGTGAGCCCCTCGAACGGGTGGCCCCGCCGGCTCCACTCGTCCACGAAGGCCCGGGCCAGCTTGCCGTCGGGCATGGCCTCGGGGAACCAGGGCATGAAGAAGAGGATGTGGTAGGTCCCCTCGGCCGCGGCGCCCGCCTGCTTGATGAGCTGGTTGGGCGAGGAGCTGCCGCCGGTGGTGATGATCCGCCGGTGCAGCCGCTGCTCCTGGGCCTGCTTGAGCACCAGCGTGATCTGCTCGACGCTGGTGGTGAGGAACAGCGTGTCGGCGCCCGTGCCCTTGATCTTGGTGAGCTGGGCGCTCATGTCCGTGGCCGCCTGGTCCATGAACTCGGTGACCCCGACGCCCACGCCCTTCTTCTTCAGGATTTCGCCGAACGCCGAGGTGGCCCCCCGGCCCCAGTCGGTGTTCACGGCCAGGAAGTCGGCCTTCTTGATGCCGATCCGGTCCAGGTACTTCTCGAGCCCGAGCGCCTCCATCTCGGAGGGTGGGCTGATCCGGAAGACCCACGGGTTGCCCCGCCTGGTGATGGAGGCGGCGCTGGAGGTCTCCACCACCATGGGCACGCCGTACTCCTCCAGCTTCGGCATGGCCGCCAGGGTCATGGAGGAGCCCCAGGCGCCCATGATCGCCGGTACCCGGTCCCGGACGATCAGCTT
The DNA here is from genome assembly GCA_037443505.1 of Candidatus Rokuibacteriota bacterium. GTDB lineage: Bacteria > Methylomirabilota > Methylomirabilia > Rokubacteriales > CSP1-6 > JBBIOF01. The sequence continues at coordinate 1,258 of JBBIOF010000090.1, read as the reverse complement.
CTCGGCGGCGCTGGCGGCCTCCTTGGGGTCGGACTTGTTGTCCTCGATGACGAGGTCGATCTTGCGACCGAGCACGCCGCCGCGGCCGTTGATCCAGTCGCGGGCGATCTCCGCGCCCATGCGCACGTAGTTGCCGGAGGCGGCGACCGGCCCCGACAGGGGCTGGATGACCCCGACCTTCACCGGGGCCTGGGCGTGGGCGGGGCCCGGGAGCGCGACGGCGGCGAGCACGGCGGCGGCGAGTACGGCGAGCACGTCGAGGACGGCGGTGATGCGGCTGAGCTGGGGCTTGGCCATGGCGGTCCTCCTGCTCGGCAGGGAGTTTGCTGGGCCGTGATGATACAGGAAATCCAGGGCTCCGTGTCGAGAAGGGAGGCCGGGATGGCGAGGAGCAAGACTTACAAGGAGCAGGCCTTCGACCACCTCCACGGGCTGGACGGCATCTCCGACGCCCAGCTGGAGGAACACCTGGCGCTCTACGCCGGGTACGTCAGGCAGGTGAACGCGCTGAACGCCGAGTTGGCCGAGCTCAGGGGCCGGGGCCGGGCGTCGGGGACCGACCCCGAGTACGCCGAGCTGACCCGGCGCCTGGGCTTCGAGTACAACGGCATGATCCTCCACGAGTACTACTTCGAGAACCTGCGGCGGGAGGGGAGCGCGGGGCCGCCCTCCGGGTGCGGGCTCGCCCGGGCCCTGGGCGAGGCCTTCGGGTCGGTGGAGCAGTGGAAGACGGACTTCCAGGCCATCGGGGGGATGCGGGGCATCGGCTGGGTCATCCTCTTCCAGGACCCGGTGACCGACCACCTGACCAACCACTGGATCACCCTCCACCAGGAGGGCGTGCCGGCGGGCTTCAAGCCGCTGCTGGTCATGGACGTCTGGGAGCACGCGTTCATGCGCGACTACCGGGCGACGGAGAAGAAGAAGTACGTGGAGGCGTTCTTCCGGAACATCGACTGGGCCCGGGTGGAGCGGCGCCTCGAGCACGACGCGGCCATGCGCCCGGCCGCATGACGCGCCGCGCCCCCGCGAGGTGCCCCACGTCGATCACGTCGCCCTCTGCCCGCCGGCCGCCGGCGGACCCGCATGGGTCGTGCTCTGGCACGTCGCGGCGAGCTAGGCGGCCCCGCTCCGCTCACGCCGAGCGGGTAAACTCGATCCATGCGCCTCCTGCTCGCCGGGCTGCCCGCGCTGCTCGCCCTGCCCGCGGCGGCCCGCGCCGACTCCCTGGACGCCGCCCCGGCGGATCCCGCGGGGC
>JBBIOF010000089.1:0-7995 GCA_037443505.1 Candidatus Rokuibacteriota bacterium | reverse complement strand
TACTGGACGGCCGCCGTGCGCGAGCTGCTGGAGGAGAGCGGCCTGCTGCTGGCGTGCGACGCCGCGGGGACCCCGCTGGACGCGCGGCACCCCGAGATCGCGGCGGGCATCGAGCGGGTGCGCGACGGGCTCATGGCCCGCGCGGCCCCGCTGGGGCCGCTCCTGGCCCGCGAGGGCTGGTACGCCGACCTGCGCCCGCTCCGCTACCTCTCGCACGTCGTGACACCCACCTCGAGCCCCATCCGCTTCACCGCCCGCTTCTTCCTGTGCCCGCTGCCGCCCGGGCAGGAGCCGCGCCTCTGCACGGAGGAGGCGTCGGAGGGGTTCTGGGTCGTGGCGGGCGAGGGGTACCGGCGCTTCCGCGCCGGGGAGCTGGCGCTGGCGGAGCCCGCGGAGTACGGGCTCGGCTACCTCGCGCAGTTCGGATCGCTGGAGGAGCTGCTGGCCGCGCACGCCGACGGGCGCCCCAAGTTCCGGGGCATCGTGGACCGCATCGACGAGTTCTACGCGGGGCGCTTCGACTGGACGGCCGGCCGCTGGCTGCGCTGAGGCGACCGGAGGTCCGGGGTCGAGCGGCGTCGCCCCTTCCGGGCCCGTCGGCACGGGCGTGGGGCCGGCCCGGCGGGGCCGGACGCCGGGATCACCGCTGCTGAAACCCCATTTCGTTTCGCCGAAAGTCGGTATAGAGTTGGGGCCTCACGGGGGCGGGAGCGGGCTCGAGGGGCCCGCGGACAGGAGGAGCGCACATGGGTGAGCTGACACGACGGACGTTTCTGGCGGGGACCACCGCCGCGGCGGCCAGCGTCGCCGGGGGCCCGTGGGTGCGGCCAGGCCATGCCCAGACCGGGCCGGTGAAGATCGGGGTGCTGCTGCCCTACTCGGGCGTCTACACGGTGCTGGGCGAGCACATCACCCAGGCCATGGAGCTGGTCTTCGCCCGGGAGAACTGGACGGTCGCGGGCCGGAAGATCGAGCTGATCAAGGAGGACGACGAGTCCAAGCCGCCGGTGGGCGTGCGCAAGGGGCAGAAGCTGATCGAGTCGGACCGGGTGGACATCCTCACCGGGCCCGTGCACAGCGGCGTCCTGGCCGGCATCCGCGACATCGTGCACAACTCCAAGACCATCCTCATCGTCTCCAACGCGGGCGCCGACCAGATCAGCCGCGAGCGCTGCTCGGCCTGGATCTTCCGCACCTCGTTCTCCAACTGGCAGCCCTGCCAGCCCATGGGGGGGTGGGTGGCGAAGAACGTGACGAAGGAGGTCTTCCAGATCGCGCCCAACTACCAGGCCGGCAAGGACATGATGGCGGCCTTCCGCGAGACCTTCGTGCCGGCCGGGGGCAAGGTGGTGGGCGAGGACTACCCCAAGTTCGGGGAGACCGACTACGCCCCGTACCTGACCAAGATCCGCCAGTCCGGCGCCAAGGCGGTGTTCGCGTTCTTCTCGGGCTCCGACGCGGTGAACTTCGTCAAGCAGTACGACCAGTTCGGGCTGAAGCAGACCGTGAAGCTCACGGGCGCCGGCTTCCTGACCGAGCCCGACGTGCTCCCCGCCCAGGGCAAGGCGGCGCTCGGCGTCCTGACCGGCCACTTCTACACGCCCCTCCTGGACAACCCCGTCAACCAGCGCTTCGTGAAGGAGTTCCGGGAGAAGTACAGGGCGATGCCCGACGGCTTCGCCTGCCAGGGGTACGACACGGCCGAGGTGATCGTCCGCGCCCTCAAGGCGGTGAACGGCAACACGCAGGACAAGACGAAGCTGCGCCAGGCCATCGCGCGGGTGGAGTTCGACAGCCCGCGGGGCCGCTTCCGCTTCGACCCGAAGACCCAGAACATCATCCAGCCGTTCATCTACGTCCGCGAGGTGCGGGAGGTGGGCGGCGAGCTGAACAACGTGCCGATCGACAAGATCCCCGAGGTCAAGGATCCCGGCACGGGCTGCACGCTGCCGGTGTAACGGAGCCGAGCGGGGGGCCGGCGCGCCGGCCCCCCGGTAGCCTCGCGCGTGCCCTTCGTCCCCGATTTCTTCGGCCAGGCGCTGAACGGTCTCGCGTACGGCGTCCTTCTCTTCCTCCTCTCCGTCGGTCTCACGCTCATCTTCGGGATGCTCGACGTCATCAACCTGGCCCACGGCTCCTTCTACATGCTGGGGGCGTACGCGGGACTCGCGCTCATCGCCGCCACCGGGAACTTCTGGCTGGCGCTGGTGGCCGCGCCCCTGGCCGTCGGGGCCATCGGCGCCCTGATCGAGCGCGTCTGCCTCAGGCCGCTCTACGGGCGCTCGCCCCTGGACCAGGTGCTGCTCACCTTCGGCTTCATCTACCTGTTCGAGGACCTGGTGAAGTGGACGTGGGGCGGCCGCATCCGCTCCATCCCGCCCCCGGACCTCTTCTCGGGCTCCGTCCGGGTCTTCGGCTCCACCATCCCGTCCTACCGGCTGTTCGTCATCGTCTTCGGGCTCGTGATGGCCGTGGCCCTGTGGCTGGTCATCGAGCGGACGCGCCTCGGGGCCGTCATCCGCGCCGGCGTGTTCGACGCCGAGATGACGGCGGGCCTCGGCATCGACATCCACCGCGTCTTCACCGGGGTGTTCGCGTTCGGCGCCGCGCTGGCCGGGCTGTCGGGCGTCATCGCCGGCCCCATCCAGTCGGCCTACCCGGCCATGGGCGTGACCATCCTGATCCCCGCCCTGATCGTGGTGGTGGTGGGTGGGCTCGGCAGCCTCAAGGGGTCCCTGGCGGGGAGCCTGATCATCGGCCAGGCGGAGACCTTCGGGAAGGCGTGGCTGCCCGAGGCGGCCATGCTCATCATCTACGTGGTCATGGCCCTGGTGGTGCTGCTCCGCCCCCAGGGCCTGTTCGGGCGCGCCCTGCGGTGATGCCCCGGGCGGTGGGCGCCGTCCTCGTCCTCGCCGCCCTGGCCGCGTTCCCCTGGCTGTTCGGGGCCTACCCGGTGCGGCTCCTCCAGGAGATCCTCATCTGGGGCATCTTCGCCATGAGCCTGGACCTCCTCATGGGATACGCGGGCATGGTCTCCTTCGGCCACTCCGCGTTCTTCGGCGTGGGCGGCTACGTGGCCGCCCTGGCGCTGAAGGAGCAGCCGGGCGTCCTGGCCGCCCTGGTCTACCCGGCGGCGGCCGCGGCCCTGGCGGCGGCCGTGATCGGGTTCTTCTCCATCCGGGTGAGCGGCGTCTACTTTATCATGCTCACCCTGGCCTTCTCGCAGATGTTCTACGCCTACACCTTCCAGGTGGCCTGGCTCGGCGCCGAGGACGGCATCATCGGCGTCCCGCGGCCCGCGGTCCTGGGCCTGAGCCTGGGCGACGCCACGGCCTTCCACGTCTGGGTCGTGCTCCTGTTCGCGCTGGCCGCCCTGGCCCTCTGGCGCGTGGTGCAGTCACCGTTCGGTCACGTCCTCCGGGGCATCCACGAGAACGAGGCGCGCATGGAGGCCGTGGGCTACCCCGTGGGCCGCTACAAGCTCATCGCCTTCGTGGTGGCGGGGACCGTCGCCGGCGTGGCGGGCGCGCTCTACGCCCAGTTCAACGGCCAGATCCCGCCCGACGCGTTCTTCTGGACCACCTCCGGCGAGGCGCTGCTCATGGTCATCATCGGCGGGACCGGCACCCTGGGCGGCGCCGTCCTGGGCGCGGCGGCGTTCATCCTCCTGCAGAGCCTGGTGAGCACCTACACCGAGCGGTGGATGCTGATCCTGGGCGCCACCTTCATCCTCTTCGTGCTCTTCGCGCCGGGCGGCGTCGTCGGCGCGCTCCGCAGCGCGACGCGGACGGCCGGGGTGGCGGGGCGGCGGGCGTGAGAGCGCTCCTGGAGGTCCAGGGCGTCGTCCGGTACTTCGGCGCCCTCAGCGCGCTCAACGGCGTCTCGCTGGCGGTGGAGCGCTCCGAGCGCCGGGCCATCATCGGCCCCAACGGGGCGGGGAAGACCACGCTGTTCAACCTGATCACGGGCCAGCTGGCCCCCAGCGGGGGCCGCATCCTCTTCGACGGCCGCCCCCTGGCCGGCCTGCCTCCCCACGCGGTCGCCCGCCGCGGCATCTCGCGCTCCTTCCAGCGCACCAACGTCTTCCCGCGGCTCACGGTCCGGGAGAACCTGCGCCTGGCGGCGGCGGCCGACGGGCGTGGCAGCTACGATCTGCTGGGGTCCGTGGAGCGCCTGGCGGGGCCCCTCGCCAGGGCGCGGGAGGTGGCGGAGGCGGTGGGGCTCGCCGAGCGCCTGGACGCGGCGGCCGGCGACCTGTCCTACGGCGAGCAGCGGCAGCTGGAGGTCGGCATCGCCCTGGCCACCTCGCCCCAGCTCCTGCTCCTGGACGAGCCGACCGCGGGGATGTCGCCGGAGGAGACGCAGCGGATGACCCGCCTGCTGGCGGCCCTGCCCCGCGACGTCACGCTGCTCATCATCGAGCACGACATGGACGTGGTCTTCTCCCTGGCCGACCGGATCACGGTGCTGCACTACGGCGAGGTCCTGAGCGAAGGCCCGCCCGACGCGGTGCGGGCCGACCCCCGCGTGTACGAGGTCTACCTGGGCACCGACCAGTGATGCTCGAGGTCCAGGGTATCCACACCTACTACGGCGACAGCCACGTCCTGCACGGCGTCTCGCTGTCGCTGGGGGCCGGCGAGGCGGTGGCGATCCTGGGGCGCAACGGGGTCGGCAAGACCACGCTCATCCGCTCCATCGTGGGCTTCACGCCGCCCCGCGAGGGGACGGTCCACCTGGGCGGGCAGCCCATCCACCAGCTGCCGCCGTACCGCATCGCGCGCCTCGGCATCGGCCTGGTCCCCCAGGGCCGGCGCATCTTCGCGCCCCTCAGCGTGCGCGAGAACCTCCGCCTGGGCGTCCGCCACGGCGACGGGCCGGGCGGCGGATGGACGGAGGAGCGCGCCTTCGAGCTGTTCCCGCGGCTCCGCGAGCGGCTCGCCCAGAGCGGCGGCACGCTGTCGGGCGGCGAGCAGCAGATGCTGGCGGTGGCGCGGGCGCTGCTCACCAACCCGCGGGTGCTCCTGCTCGACGAGCCCTCGGAGGGGCTGGCGCCCCTGGTGGTGCGCGAGATCGGGCGCGTCCTGGTGCGGCTCAAGGCGGAGGGCCTGTCCATCCTGCTGGTGGAGCAGAACCTCCCGCTGGCGCTCCGCGTGGCCGACCGCGTGTACGTGATGAGCAAGGGGCAGATCGTGTACCATGGGTCACCGTCGGAGCTGGACGCGAACGACGAGGTGAAGCGGCGCTTCCTCGGCGTGTCGTAGCCTCCGGCGGATACCGTGACCCAGGCACCCACGTTCCCCCCGACCGCCACCCCGAGCGACCTGGTCGGCCGCGTGCTGGGCCTCAACCCGGGGCTCATGACCGGGCCGGGCACCAACACCTACCTGGTGGGCCGGCGCGAGCCGATCCTGATCGACACCGGCGCCGGCGTCCCCGGCTACCTGCCGCTGCTGGAGGGCTACCTGCGGGAGCGCGGCTGGCCGCGCCCGTCGCGCGCGCTGCTCACCCACCGGCACCCCGACCACATGGGCGGGGTGCGGCAGCTCCGGTCCCGGTTCCCCGGGCTCCGCGTGGCCAAGATGATCCACCGCGACCCGGAGCTCCCCGAGGGGGTCGAGGACCTGCGGGACGGCCAGGCGGTGACGGGCGACGGCGTCACGCTGATCCCCGTCTACACGCCCGGCCACGCCTCCGACCACCTCTGCTACTACCTGGTGGAGGAGAAGGCCCTCTTCACCGGCGACGTGGTGCTGGGCGGCTCCACCACCGTCATCCCCGCCGGGGACGGCGACCTGGGCGACTACCTGGCGTCGCTCCGGCGGCTCCTGGGACTGGAGGTCCGCCGCATCTACCCGGCGCACGGCCCGGTCATCGAGGACGGGCCGGGACGGATCGCCGAGTACATCGAGCACCGGCTGATGCGCGAGCGGCAGATCCTGGAGGCGCTGGGCGACGGCCTCGTCACGATCCCGGCCATGGTGGAGCGGATCTACCGCGACGTCTCCCCCGCGCTCCACCCCGCGGCGGCCATGTCCGTGCAGGCGCACCTGGCCAAGCTGGTGCGGGAGGGACGGGTGCGGGAGCGCCGCGAGGGAGACGGCCCGGCGCGCTGGGAGCTCGGCTGACCCGCGGGGCGGCCCCGGCTCCCCGGGGTTCTTCAGCCTCGCGCCGCCTCCACGAACGCCCCGAACAGCCGCCGGGCGGCGGCGTCGTGCTCGACCAGGTCCTCCGGGTGCCACTGGACGCCGAGCACGAACGCCGCCGCGCCCGGCATGTCCACGCCCTCGACGATCCCGTCCTCCGTCCAGGCCACCTCGCGGAGGCCCCGCCCCGGGCGCCGGATGGCCTGGTGGTGGAAGCTGTTCACCCGGATCTCCGGCGCGCCGGCGATGGGCCCGAGGCGCGTGCCCGCCACGCTCACCTTCACGAGGTGCGTGGGCTCGTGGCGCGGGGCCGTCTGGCTGTGGGCAACGGCGCTGCCCGTCTGGCTCGCGATGTCCTGCCAGAGGCTGCCGCCCAGGGCGACGTTGAGCACCTGGATGCCGCGGCAGATGGCGAGGAGCGGCAGCCCCCGCTCGAGGGCGCGCAGCGTGAGGTCGATCTCCAGCGCGTCCCGCGCCCCGGACACGTCGCGCACGGTGGGATGGGGCACCTCGCCGAACCGCGCCGGGTCCACGTCGCCGCCGCCCGTGAGCAGGAGCCCGTCGAGCCGCTCCCAGAGCGCCTCGCGGGCGCGGGCGTCCAGGTGGGGCGGCAGGAGCACAGGCACCCCGCCCGCCTGCTGGACCGCCAGCAGGTACGCCGCGTTCACGCAGGCCCGCTCGGGGGCGCGGCCCGACGTCACGGACGTCGTCACCCCGATCAGGGGCGGTGCGGGCATGCCGACAGCCTAGCATGGGCGGCGGGGCGAGGCTGTATCATGGGGTGGTCATGTCCCTGGACTCCGCCTCCCAGCAGCGGGACGCGCACCCCCATGTCCCGACCAGTACGGTCCAGGTCATCGGTCTCCGCTGGGCGGTCGCCTCGGGTCACCCGCTCGCCTCGGAGGCCGCCGCGCGGATCCTTGCCGCAGGCGGCAACGCCGTGGACGCCGGGGTCGCCGCGGCCATCTGCCTGGGCGTCGTCCACTGCGACATGGTGAGCGTCGCCGGCGTGGCCCCCATCCTGGTGCACCTGGCCCGCTCCCGGGAGACGTGGCAGGTCTCCGGCGTCGGGCCGTATCCGCGTGCCTCGACGGTGGAGTACTTCCGCACCCGGCACGGCGGCGAGATCCCGCCGGGCCTGGCGCGGACGGTGGTGCCGGCGGCGCCCGCCGCGTGGTGCACGGCCCTCCAGCGGTGGGGGACGATGTCCTTCGCCGAGGTGGCGGCGGCGGCCATCGAGCACGCCGAGCGCGGCTTCCCCCTGTCCGCCTTCTCGGCCTACCAGATGGCCGCCAGCGCGGACCGCTACCGCCGCTGGCCGACGTCGGCCGCGCTCTACCTGCGCGACGGCCGGCCCTACGCGGCGGGGGAGGTCCTGGTGCAGGCCGAGCTGGGCGAGACGCTCAGGCGGATGGCGGCCGCCGAGGCGCGCGCCGGCGGCGGCCGCGAGGCGGGGATCGCCGCCGCGTGCGACGAGTTCTACCGGGGCGAGACCGCGAAGCGCATCGCCGAGTTCCACCGCCACGAGGGCGGGCCGCTGACCCTGGCCGACCTCGAGGAGTTCCGCGTGGAGGTGGCGCCGGCGCTGCGCGGGCGCTTCGGGACGTGGGAGGTGGCCACCTGCGGGTTCTGGTGCCAGGGGCCCGTGCTGCTCCAGATGCTCCACCTGCTGGACGGCGTGGACCTCGCCGCGCTCGGCCACAACTCGCCGGCGTACCTGCACCGCCTGGTGGAGACCATCAAGCTGGCGTTCGCGGACCGCGAGGCGTACTACGGCGATCCCGCGTTCGTGAGCATCCCGGAGGGCCTGCTGTCGCGGGAGTACGCGGCGCGGCGCCGCGCCCTGATC
>JBBIOF010000088.1:0-8160 GCA_037443505.1 Candidatus Rokuibacteriota bacterium | reverse complement strand
CAGTCGCGCCTAAACCTGCAGCTGCAAGCGGTGCAAAGCGAGGTTGCCGTCGCTCTCCATTGACCGCATGCGCCGGGCCGACCTGGACGAGGTGCTGGCCATCGAGCGGGCCTCGTTTTCGATGCCGTGGTCGCGGGGCGCCTTTCTCTACGAGATGGAGCAGAACCGGGTCGCCCGCTGCGCCGTGGTGCGCGAGGACGGGCGGGTGGTCGGCTACATCTGCGTCTGGGAGGTGGGCGACGAGCTGCACGTGACCAACATCGCGGTCCACCCGGCGGTCCGGCGCCGGGGCATCGGCCGCACGCTCCTGGGCCGGGTCATGGAGGAGGGGCGCCAGCGGGGCGTCCGGGTGGTCGTGCTCGAGGTCCGCCCCAGCAACGCGGAGGCCCTGGCTCTCTACGAGTCCTTCGGCTTCAAGGTGATCGGCCGCCGCCGCGGCTACTACTACGACACCGGGGAGGACGCCCTGGTCATGGAGGCGCTCCTCGCCGGGGGAGAGAGCCGCGGCCAGGCGGCGGGAGGGAACCGCCGCTGACGCTGCCCGGTTGTTTGGGACAGCGCTCCATGCGACTCGTCCTTGCCCTCACACTGGCCATCCTCGCGGCCGCCAGCAGTACCGCCCGGGCCCAGACGGGCCCGGAACGGGGGCGGTACGTCTTCGGCGCCGCGGGGGGGTGCGGCTGCCACACGGTCCCGGGCCAGCCGGTGAACAGCGGCGGCCGCCGCTACGACGGGCCGTTCGGCACCGTCTATTCCACCAACATCACCCCGGACCGGCAGACGGGGATCGGCGGCTGGTCGGACGACCAGATCATCACCGCCATCCGGCTCGGCCGGCGGCCCAACGGCGAGCGGCTGGTGCCGGTCCACCCCTACACGGTGTTCAACGGCATGGCCGACGAGGACCTGCGGGCCCTGGTGGCGTTCCTCAAGACCGTGCCGCCGGCCAGCCGCCGCAACCGGCCGCGAGAGATCACCGTGCCGCTCTTCGAGCGGGTCTTCCTGCCGGCGTGGCTGGCCGCCTTCGCACCCCGCGAGACACCGCCCGCCCGGGCCCCCGTCTCGGGCGTCGCGCGCGGCGAGTACCTGGTCAAGGCGGTCGCCCACTGCGGCGAGTGCCACACGCCGCGGACGATCACGATGGCGCCGGACCTCTCCCGGTTTCTCGCCGGCAACCCGCGGGGCCCGGAAAACTCGAAGGTCCCGAACATCACCCCCGACGAGAGCACGGGGCTCACGTGGTCCGAGGAGGAGATCGCCGAGTACCTCGGGACGGGGAACAAGCCGGACGGCGACGTGGCCGGCGGGCTCATGGGGGAGGTGATCCAGGGGACCCTGGCCGGCTACAAGGACCTGACGCGCGCGGACCGGCTGGCCATCGCGCGGTACCTCAAGACCGTCCCCGCGGTCAGGCACAGGGTAGAGAGCCGAGGTGCGGTGCACACGAGCCGGAGGTGAGAGATGAGTGGAGGGAAGAAGGTCCGCAGGGGCATCGTCCTGGTAGGGCTCGTCGCGACGGCGGCGGCGGGCTGCGCGACGGGCTCCGGGATGAAGGTGGGCTCCGGGGACATCGTCGCGGACCGCCAGCGGCTGATGAAGCTCAACGCCGCCAGCTGGCAGGACGCCCAGGCCAAGTTCAAGGCCGGCAACATCGAGGCCATCGCCGTGAACGCCGAGACGATGGCGCTCAACGCCGCGCACATCCCGGGGCTCTTCCCGAAGGGGTCGCTCACGGAGAAGTCCAAGGCCAAGCCGGAGATCTGGCAGAAGTGGCCCGAGTTCGAGCAGGCCGCGAACAACATGGTGACGTGGTCGGAGCGGCTCCGGGAGGCCGCGCGCTCCAAGAACCCCCAGGCCACGGAGGCGGTCATGAAGGACTTCGGCCGCCAGGCCTGCGGCGCGTGCCACACGCCGTTCCGCGTCCCGCCGCCGCCGCAGCAGCCGCGCTCCCGGTCCTAGGCCTTTCGCCTCACCGTCCCGCCTCACGCGCCGGAGGCGACGCCTCCGGCGCGTGAATCTGTTAGAATCCGCCCGCTGCCATCGAGCGTGCCCGCGACATGACGACCCCATCGGACCCCGTGCGCCTCGTCGAGCGGATGCTGGCCGGCGACCGGCTGGCGCTGGCCCGGCTCATCACGCACGTGGAGAACCGCACGGGCGCCGTGCCGGCCATCATGCGGGCGGTCCACGGGCGCGGCCGTGACGCCTACGTGGTGGGGATCACGGGCCCGCCCGGCGCGGGAAAGTCCACCATCGTGGACCGCCTGACGGCCGCCCTCCGGGCGCAGGGACGCACGGTGGGGGTGGTGGCCGTGGACCCCTCGAGCCCCTTCACCGGGGGCGCCGTCCTGGGCGATCGCATCCGCATGCAGACGCACGCGCTGGACCCGGGCGTCTTCATCCGGAGCATGGCCACCCGCGGCGCGTTCGGCGGCCTGGCGCGGGCCACCGGCAACGTCATCAAGCTGCTGGCCGCCTTCGGGCTCGAGTGGGTCCTGGTGGAGACCGTGGGCGTGGGGCAGACCGAGCTGGACATCATGAAGCTGGCCGACACCACGGTGGTGGTCCTGGTCCCGGAGTCGGGCGACGCCATCCAGACGATGAAGGCGGGCCTGATGGAGGCCGCGGACGTGTTCGTGGTCAACAAGGCGGACCGGGCGGGGGCGCCCGCGCTGATGGCGGAGCTCAAGTTCTCCGCCCACCTCCAGTACACCAGCGTGACCGCCCGGCGCGACGTGGACTGGGAGATCCCGGTGCTGGCCACCGAGGCGCAGAACAACGTGGGCATCGGCGAGCTGCTGGACACCGTGGGGCGTCACCGCGCGGCCCTGGCCGCGGCGGGTGCGCTGGAGGAGCGCCGGCGGCGGCGGCGGCGCGACGAGTTCAGGGGCCTGCTGGTGGAGGAGCTGACCACCGCCATCGAGCGCCGGCTCGAGTCGGGCGACCTCGCGCCCACGTTCGAGCGCGTGGCGGCGGGAGAGATGGATCCCTATTCGGCGGCCGAGGCCGTCCTCGCCGTGCTATCGTGGAAACGTTCATGACGCCGAGCGTTCCCTTTCGCGACACCTTCTGGAACGTCCCCGCCTGGGCGCAGGTCGCCGTCTACGCGGGCGGCCTCCTGGCCATCGCCGTCTTCGCCTGGGGGCTCTGGCAGCGCGTCCGCCTCTGGCGCGCCGGCGCGCCGGAGAACCGGTTCGACCGGATTCCCGAGCGGCTCAGGCTGGTGGCCCTCCACGCCCTGGGCCAGGCGCGGGTGCTGTCCCAGGCGTACCCGGGGATCATGCACGCCACCATGTTCTGGGGGTTCCTCGCGCTGTTCATGGGGACCGTGCTGGCCACCGTGGACTGGGACATCACGCTGCCCCTGTTCGGCTACAAGCTGCTGCGGGGCACGTTCTACCTGGCGTACGAGACGGTCCTGGACCTGTTCGGCCTCTTCTTCGTCATCGGGCTCGGCATGGCGGTGTGGCGGCGCTTCGTCGTCAGGCCGCACCGGGTGGATCCCACGGCGCGCTTCGCCTGGGTGCTGGCGCTGCTGTTCGTGATCAACCTCACCGGGTTCGTCATGGAGGCGGCCCGCCTGGCGGTGGTGCAGCCGGAGTGGGCGCCGTGGTCGCCCGTGGGCTGGGCGCTGGCGCGGGTGATGCTGGCGGCCGGCATGTCGGAGGGCGCGCTGCGGGCCACCCACCTCGGGATCTGGCTCTTCCACGCCGCCATCTCCCTGGGCTTCGTCGCCATCGTCCCGTACTCGTACTTCGTCCACCTGGTCCTGACGCCCCTCAACATCTTCTTCTCCAAGCTCGAGCCCCGGGGCGCCATGCGGCCCATCGAGAACATCGAGGAGGCCGAGGCGCTGGGCGTGTCGAAGCTGGAGGAGTTCTCCTGGAAGCGGCGCCTCGACTTCGACGCCTGCGTGGAGTGCGGGCGGTGCCAGGCGGCCTGCCCGGCCTACCTCTCCGGCACGGCGCTCTCGCCCAAGGCCATCATCGTCAAGCTCAAGCGGCACCTGCACGGCGAGCTGCCGGGACCCATCCACGGCGAGCTGATCAAGGCGGACGAGCTGTGGGCGTGCACCACCTGCATGGCCTGCGTCCAGGAGTGCCCGGCCTTCATCGACATCGTGGACACCATCCTGGACCTCCGCCGCTACCTGGCGCTGTCGGAGGGCGCGCTGCCCTCGACGGCGCCCCAGTCGCTGCAGAACATCCAGCGGGCCGGCAACCCCTGGGGCCTCCCGGCGGCCGAGCGGCTGGCGTGGGCCGAGGGGCTCGACGTGCCCGTGATGGAGGAGGGGCGGGAGGTCGAGTACCTCTACTGGGTGGGCTGCTCGGCCGCCTACGACAAGCGCAACCAGGCGATCGCGCGGGCCATGGTGAAGATCCTGAAGGCGGCCGGGGTGAGCTTCGGGGTGATGGCCGAGGAGCGCTGTCACGGCGAGGTGGCCCGCCGGCTGGGCGAGGAGTACCTCTACCAGACCGTGCAGCAGGAGAACGTGGAGGCCATCGGCCGCTACCGCTTCCGCAGGATCCTGGCGCACTGTCCCCACTGCTTCAACACCCTCAAGAACGAGTTCCCCCAGTTCGGGGGCTCCTGGGAGGTGGTGCACCACTCCGTCCTGATCCAGGAGCTGCTGGCCGGCGGGCGGCTCAAGCCCGTGAAGCCCCTGGACGCCACCGTCGCCTTCCACGACTCCTGCTACCTGGGGCGCTACAACGGCATCATGGAGGCGCCGCGCGGCGTGGCGCGGTCCATCCCGGGGCTGCGGCTGGTCGAGTTGCCGCGCAACCGCGAGCGCGGCCTCTGCTGCGGCGGGGGCGGCGGCCACATGTGGATGGAGGTGCCCTCCCGGAAGCGGGTCAACATCCTCCGCGTGGAGGAGGCGATGGAGACCCGCGTGACCACGGTGGGCACGGCCTGCCCGTTCTGCCTGGCCATGGTCGACCTCGGCCGGAAGGTGGCGGGAGCGGAGGATTCGCTCCAGGTCAAGGACATCAGCGAGCTGGTGGCGGAGAGCCTGGAGGGCTAGGTGAAGGCGCTGCTGCGCGCGCTGCCGGACCTCGCCCGGCTGATCGCGCGCCTGGTGGCCGACCCGGCCCTGCCGCGTCCGGCCAGGATCGCGCTGGCCGCGGCGGCCGTGTACCTGGCGAGTCCGGTGGACCTCCTGCCTGACTTCCTGCCCTTCCTCGGGTACCTGGACGACGTGCTGCTGGCGGCGGTCCTGCTGGACGGGATCCTCAACTACGTGGACCGGCGGCTCCTGCTCAGGTACTGGCCGGGGACACCGGAGGCCCTGGACGGGCTGGCCCGCGTGGCGCACCTCCTGGCCCGGTGGGTGCCCGGGCGGCTCAAGGCCCGCGTCTTCTCGTCCCGCGCCTGATGCGTCCGCTCAGCAACTGGGGACGGTGGGGGCCGGACGACGAGATCGGTACGGCCAACTTCGTGACGCCCGACGTGGTCGTGCGGGCCGCGTCCCTGGTGCGGAGGGGACAGGTGCTGAGCCTGGCCGTTCCGCTGAGCCCGCGCACGCCCACCGACCCGAGCCGGCCGCCCATGCAGCACTTCGGCAAGAACGTCCTGCTGCGGGCGCGGGACCACGGCTGGCCGGGCGCCAGCCAGTTCGCCGACGACTGGATCTCCATGTCGCCCCAGACCGGGACGCAGTGGGACGGGCTCACCCACGCCTACCGCGACGGCAAGGTGTGGAACGGCTACGACGCCGGGCAGGCCCTGAACCCGCTGCTGGGCGCCCGGCGCAACGCCATCGACCGGCTCGCCGCCTACTTCGTGACCCGCGGCGTCCTGCTGGACGTCGTGCGGTTCAAGGGCGTCGAGGACGAGGGACACCTGCCGGGCGGGTACCCGGTGACCGCGGACGACCTGGAGGGGGCGGCGCGGGCGCAGGGGGTCGAGGTGCGGCGCGGCGACGCGCTCCTGGTCCGCACGGGCTGGACGGCGCACTGGTACTCGGCCACGCCGGCGGAGCGAGCGACCTACTACGAGCGCGCTCCGGGGCTCGGCATGTCCACGGCGGAGTGGCTCTACGACCGCGAGGTCGCCTGCGTGGGCGTGGACAACGTCTCGGCCGAGGTAGTTCCGTCGGAGAGCGGCGACCTCCTGCCGCTGCACCCCATCCTCATCCGTGACCTGGGCCTCACCGTGGGCGAGCTGTTCTGGCTGGAGGAGCTGGCCGCGGTCTCGGCGGCCGAGGGCGTCTGGGAGTGCATGTTCGTGGGCCAGCCGCTCCGGCTGAGCGGCGGGATCGGCTCGCCCATCAACCCCCTGGCGATCAGGTAGCCGGTGCTTCCCGAGTACGCCGAGGTCATCCGCCAGCGCCTCTCGCTGCCCCCCGTGGAGGGGCCGGACAAGGTCGCGACGCTGGAGGACGCCGTGCGCCGGCTGGTCGCGCCGGGGCAGACCATTCACCTGGGGGCCGCCCACGGGCGCCCGAACGCCCTGGTCCGGGAGCTGTGCCGGCAGTGGTGGGGTCGGCGACCGGGATGGACCGTCGTGGCCACGGGCCTGGGCTCCCCGTGGACGGCGCTGGTGGTGGGCGGCCTGGTCGAGCGGATCGTGACGACGTTCGTGGGCGAGGGCTACCCGTACCCGGCGCCCCAGCCGCTCGTCGCGCGGGCCATCCTGGAGGGGCAGGTGCGGGTGCAGAACTGGTCCATGCTCACGCTCCCGGTGCGCCTGCTGGGCGCCGCCATGGGCGTGCCGTTCCTGCCCACCCGCTCCCTGCTCGGCTCCTCCATGGAGGAGGACAACGCGCGCGACGGCGACTTCGTGGCCGCCGACGACCCGTTCGGCTCCGGGCGCGTCGGTTACGTGCGGTCGCTGGCGCCGGACGTGGCGCTCTTCCACGCCTGGGCCGCCGACCGGGCCGGCAACGTCCTGGCCGCCGTGCCGCTCAACGAGAACTTCTACGCCGCCATGGCGGCCCGGCGGGGCGCCATCGTCTCGGTGGAGCGGATCGTCCCCACCGACGTGATCCGCCGCCACGCCGACCTGGTGCGGCTGCCGGGGCAGTACGTGGCGGCGGTCGTGGAGGCGCCCTACGGCGCCCACCCGGGCGGGATGTACGGCATGCACCTGCCAGAGCTGCCCGCCTACGCCGAGGACCTGGCGTTCATCCTGGAGATGCGGCGCGCCTTCCGGAAGCGGGACACCGCGGAGGCCTGGATCCGGGAGTGGATCCTCGAGGTGCCGGACCAGGCGGCCTACGTGGCGCGGCTGGGCTACGGCCGGCTGATGGAGGTGAAGGGGCGCGCCGCGGACGACGTGTGGCTGGCCGAGCTGGAGACGCTGGCGGACCGCCTGGGCCCCGCCGACCGCGCCACTGCCGGCGAGACCATGGTCGTCGCTGCCTCCCGCGTGCTGGCCGACAGGGTGCGGGCGCGCGGCTACCGGACGTTCCTGGCGGGCATCGGGGCCTCCAACCTGGCCGCCTGGCTCGCCGCGGCGCGGCTCAAGGCGGAGGGCGTGGACGTGGAGCTGATGGCCGAGACGGGGATGGTGGGCTACCTGCCGCGGCCGGCCGACCCGTACGTCTTCGCGTACCGCAACATGCCCACCTCGAAGATGCTCACCGACATCCTGCACGTCATGGGCATCTTCATGGGCGGGGCCGAGAACCGGTGCCTGGGCTCGCTGGCGGCCGGCCAGGTGGACAAGCAGGGCAACCTGAACTCCACCGTGGTGCCGGGCGCGACCTACATCACGGGCTCGGGTGGCGCCAACGACATCGCCTCCTCGGCCCGCGAGGTGGTGGTGACGCTGGCCCAGACGCCCGCGCGGTTCGTGGACAAGGTCCCGTACGTCACGGCGCCGGGACGGCGGGTGACCGCGGTCGTCTCGGACCGCGGCGTGTACGAGAAGCCGGACGGGAGCGACGAGCTGGTGCTGACCGCCGTGGTCGGCGACCGTCCGGAGGCGGAGGCGGTGGCGGCGGCGCGGGAGGCCTGCGGGTGGGACCTGCGGGTGGCGCCGTCCCTGCGGCGGCTGGCGCCGCCGTCGCCCGAGGAGCTGCGGCTGGTGCGGTTGCTCGACCCGCGCCGCTACTTCCTGGGGGAGGGCTGATGGAGATGGGGCAGGGCAGGGTCGGTCTCGTGAGCGTGGGCGGCTACGTGCCGCGGTACCGCCTCACCGGCGACGTGGTCAAGC
>JBBIOF010000087.1:0-8294 GCA_037443505.1 Candidatus Rokuibacteriota bacterium | reverse complement strand
GTGGATGGTGTCGCCCTCCAGCACCGGGGCCACCAGGCGCAGCTCGCCGCCCAGCCAGGCCATTCCGGTGCCGTGGATCAGGCCGGTCTGCATCACCAGGCCCTCGGCGAGCGCGAACGTCAGCGCCCCGGGCGCGGCGCGGCGGCCGAAGACCGACTCCCGCTTGACGTACTCCATGTCCATGAACAGCGGCTCCGTGAAGCCGCACAGGTTGACGAAGTTCACGATGTCGGTCTCCGACACCGTGCGCGCCAGCGTCCGGTACTTCGCGCCGACGGTGGTCTCCTCGTAGGTCAGGCCTCGCTCGAGCATGTCCTCTCCCGTCCGCTACTCGCCGAGGTAGGCGCGGCGGACCTCGGGGTTCTCGGCCAGGGCGGCGGCGGCGCCGCTCAGCGCGACGGCGCCGGTCTCCAGCACGTACCCCCGCTGCGCCACCTCCAGCGCCATGGCCGCGTTCTGCTCCACCAGGAGGATGGTGGTGCCTTGCCGGTTGATGTCCTTGATGGTCTCGAAGATCTGCTCCACCAGCACGGGAGCCAGCCCCATGCTGGGCTCGTCCAGGAGCAGCAGCCGGGGGCCGGCCATCAGCGCCCGCCCGATGGCCAGCATCTGCTGCTCGCCGCCGGAGAGCGTGCCCGCCACCTGGCCCAGGCGTTCCTCCAGGCGGGGGAAGAGGGCCAGCACGCGCTCCAGGTCCGCGGCGATCCCACCGTCGCGCCGGGGGTAAGCGCCCATCATCAGGTTCTCGCGGACGGTGAGCCGGTTGAAGATGCGTCGCCCCTCCGGGACGTGGGCGATGCCGCGGAGCACCACCTCGTGGGCGGGGACGCCCACCAGCGGGGCGTCCTCCAGCGTGATGCTGCCGCGGCGCGGGACCAGCAGCCCGGAGATGGTCTTGAGGGTGGTCGTCTTGCCGGCCCCGTTGTTGCCCAGCAGGGCCACGATCTCCCCGCGCTGCACCTCCAGCGTCACGCCTTTCAGCGCGTGGATCTCGCCGTAGAAGACGTGCAGGTCGTCAATGCGCAGCACGGCGCCGTCCCAGGTAGGCCTCGATCACCCGCGGGTCGGCCTGGACCTCCGCCGGCGGCCCCTCGGCGATCTTCTCGCCGTGATCCAGCACGGTGACCCGGTCGGAGACCTCCATCACCACCCGCATGTTGTGCTCGATGAGGAGGATGGCCACGTCCAGCTCGCTGACCAGGTCCCGCAGCAGGCGCATGAGGCTCGACGCCTCACCCTGGGTCATGCCCGCGGTGGGCTCGTCCAGCAGCAGGAGGGTTGGCTCGGAGGCCAGGGCCCGGGCGAGCTCCAGCCGCCGCTGGCCGCCGTACGGCAGGTTCCTGGCCGCCTCGTTGGCGGCGCCGCGCAGCCCCACCCGGTCGAGCAGGCCGACCGCGCGGGCCCACAGCTCGCCCTCCACGCGCCGGAAGCGCGGGCCCCGGGACAGGACGTCCCACAGGCCCAGGCCGATGCGGCTGTGCATGCCCACCAGCACGTTCTCGGCGGCGGTCATGTTGGCGAAGAGGCGGATGCTCTGGAAGGTGCGGCAGATGCCCAGGGCAGTGATCTGGTCGGGACGGAGGCCGACCAGGCGGTGGCCCCGGAAGGTCACCTCGCCCTCGTCCGGGGCGTAGAGGCCGGTGAAGACGTTGAAGAGGGTGGTCTTGCCGGCGCCGTTGGGGCCGATGATGGAGGCGATGCCCTTGGAGAGCGTGAAGTCCACGCG
Source organism: Candidatus Rokuibacteriota bacterium (assembly GCA_037443505.1). Lineage (GTDB taxonomy): Bacteria > Methylomirabilota > Methylomirabilia > Rokubacteriales > CSP1-6 > JBBIOF01. Next base: position 6,568 of record JBBIOF010000087.1, on the reverse strand, counting down.
GTTGACCGCCGTGAGCCCGCCGAACCGCTTGGTCACGCCCCGCGCCTCCAGCAGGACGCTCACGGCGCCCGCACCTCCGCGGGCAGGACGCTCGGGGCGGGGGCCGAGGCCAGTTCCCGCTGGCGCCGACGGGCGGGGAGGATGCCCTGCGGGCGGAAGATCATCATGGCCACCAGGATCAGGCCGAAGACCATCCGCTCGTACTTGGCCGGCTCGAACTGCGTGGGCAGGTTCGCCAGGCTGAAGCCCAGGATCGTGACCCCGGCGTTCTTCAGCTCGTTGAGCCAGAGCGAGAGCCCCTTGAGGACCTGGAGGTTCAGCACGGTGACCACGGTGGCGCCCAGGATCGCCCCGGGGATGGACCCCATGCCGCCCAGGATGACCATGGCCAGCACGCCGATGGACTCCAGGAAGGTGAACGACTCCGGGTTGATGAACACCTGCTTGGCGGAGAACAGCACCCCCATCACGCCGGCAAACGACGCCCCGCAGGCGAAGGCCAGCAGCTTGGCCCGCACCAGGGGCACGCCCATGGCCTGGGCCGCCATCTCGTCCTCGCGGATCGCCTCCCAGGCGCGGCCGATGTGCGAGTCCTCCAGGCGCCGGTTCACCAGCACGACCGCGACCACGATGAGCAGCACCAGGAAGTAGAAGTACTCGCCGTACGGCAGCCCGGCGGGTGCGGGCGGCCGGGAGATGGGCGTGATGCCCTTGGGGCCGTTGGTGAAGTTGATGGGCTTGTCCAGGTTGTTGGCCAGGACCCGGATCACCTCGCCGAAGCCCAGGGTCACGATGGCCAGGTAGTCCCCGCGCAGGCGGAGGACCGGCAGGCCCAGCAGGACGCCCGTGACGGCCGCCACCAGCAGGCCGCCCAGGAGGAACGCGAAGAACCAGCCCGGTGCCAGGGGGAACCGGTCGCCGCCGAAGATGGCGTTGGCCTGCGGCGAGCCGAAGATCGCCCACGTGTAGGCCCCCACCGCGTAGAAGGCGACGTAGCCCAGGTCGAGCAGGCCGGCCAGCCCGACCACGATGTTGAGGCCGAGCGCCAGGGCCACGAAGATGCCCACCTGGGTGGCGACCTCCAGGTAGTAGCCGTTGTAGGCCCCGATCCAGGGCATGAGGACCACGAGCGCGACGCCCAGGAGCCCCCACCGGAGCCAGGGGTGGATGCGGGCCAGGTAGACGAAGAGCAGCGAGCCCTGGAACAGGAGGAAGGCGAGGACGGAGCGCGGGAACGTGGCCACGGCCAGGCCCGAGAGGGCCACCACGGCGACGGCCACGACGCTGTGGAGGATCATGCGCGCTCCCGCACCACCTCGCCCAGGAGCCCCTTCGGCCGGAAGATCAGGATGAGGATCAGCATGGAGAAGGCGAAGATGTCCTTGTACTCGGCCCCGAACGCCCCGCCCGTGAGGAGCGACAGGTAGGAGGCCGCGAAGGCCTCCAGGAGGCCGAGCACCAGGCCGCCCGCCATGGCTCCGGGGATGTTGCCGATGCCCCCCAGGACGGCCGCGGTGAAGGCCTTCAGCCCCGGGATGAAGCCGCTGTACGGGTTGATGAGCCCGTACTGCACGCCGAACAGGACGCCGGCCGCCCCGCCCATGGCCCCGCCCACCAGGAAGGTGAGCGAGATGATCCGGTTGACGTTGATACCCATGAGGCTGGCCGCCGCCTGGTCCTCCGCCACCGCCCGGATGGCCGTGCCCACCCGGGTGCGGTTCACGAGCAGGTGGAGCACGGTCAGCATGGCCAGCGCCGCCGCGATCACCACCAGCGCCTTCACGGAGACGTCGATGGTGGCCGTGATCTCGAAGCGGACGTTGAGGGGGTCGATGCTGGGATAGACCAGGTTGAAGGCGTTGCGCCAGAGGCTCTCCACCAGGCGGATCAGGTCCTGGAGGAAGAAGGAGACGCCGATGGCCGAGATCAGGGGGATCAGGCGGGGCGCGTTGCGCAGCGGCCGGTAGGCCACGCGCTCGACGATCACGGCCAGGAGCGCGCTGGCCGCCATGCCGGCCAGCAGCACCAGCGCCAGCACCAGCGGCCAGGGGACGCCGGCCAGCACGCCGGCCGCCTGCAGCCCCAGCAGGATCTCCACCCCGACGAACGCGCCCGCGATGAAGATCTCGCTGTGCGCGAAGTTGATGAACTCCAGGACCCCGTACACCATGGTGTAGCCCAGCGCGATCAGCGCGTACATGAAGCCGAGGATCACGCCGTCGAGGAGAACCTGGGGGAAGATGCCGACGAGGAGTTCGAAATCCATGGCGCGGACCGGGCGGGGCCGGGCGGGGCGAGCCCTCGGCGTGGAGAGCCGGCCCCGCCGGCCGCGCCGCGACTACTTCTTCGCCGCCGGGGCCGCGATGGTGAGCCGCTTGACCTCCTTGTTCTCGCCCCACTTCTGCGGGTCGTCGCTGGCCACCTGCAGCACGAAGTACAGGGCTTTCCTGGGATCGCCCTTCTCGTCGAAAACGATGTTGCCCGTGATTCCGTTGTACTTCACGTCGCGCACCGCGGCCGTCACGGCGTCCCGGGTGGGGGTCTTGCCGCCCCTGGCCGCCGCCTCGAGGGCCTTGATCAGGATGGCGGTCGCGTCGTACGCCTGCGCCGAGAAGGGTTCCGGGTTCTTGCCGAACTTCTTCTTGTACTCCTCGGCGAACTGCTTCGCCTGCGGGTAGACCGTGACCGGCCCGGCGACCGAGGTGTAGTACATGCCCACGACGGCCTTGCCGGCGATCCTCACGAGGTCCGAGGAGTCCAGGCCGTCCGGCCCCATGAACTTGGCCTTGATCCCCTTCTCGCGGGCCTGCTTGAAGAGCGGGGCGGCCTGCTCGTAGATGCCGCCGAAGTACACCAGGTCGGGGTTCTTGGCCTTGATGGGCGTGAGGATCGGGTCGAAGTTGGACTTCTCCTCCGTGCCCTCGAAGCCCAGCACCCTGATGCCCTTCTTCTGCGCGTCGTCGCGGAAGAACTCCGCCACGCCCTGCCCGTAGGTCGTCTTGTCGTGGATGATGTAGACCGACTTCACGCCGAGCGACTTGGCGAACTCGGAGCCCACGACACCCTGCACGTCGTCGCGCCCGCACACGCGGTAGACGTTCTTGTACCCGCGGTCGGTGATGGTGGGATTGGTGTTGGCGGGCGAGATCATCGTGAGGTTGACTTCCTTGTAGACCTCGGAGGACGGGATGGCCACGCCGGAGTTCAGGTGGCCGATGACACCCAGGATCTCCTTGTCGGCAATGATGTTCTTGGCGTTGGCCACGCCGACGTCGGGCTTGGCCTGATCGTCGAAGGGAACGAGTTCCACCTTGAAGCCCATCTTCTCCAGCGGACCCTTGAACTTCTCGACGGCAAGCTGGGCGCCGAGCTTGATGCCCTCGCCGAGTGCCGCCTGTCCGCCGCTCAGCGGGCTCTGCGTGGCGATCTTGATGGTCCCCTTGCCCTGCGCCTCGACAGGCGACACGGCCGGCACGCAGGCCACCGCCAGCGCCAGGGCCGGGACGAGGACGGTGCGAAGCAGCGGGGAAATCATGGGTAGCCCCTCCTGAGTGAGGTAGGGTTGCGGTTGCATTATAGCGGGCGCCCCCTGGCGGTCAAGCCGCGAGCGGAGGCGATCGCATCGAGAAATCGCTCGGTTGCGGCTCGCGGATCGGGCGCCGCACACACCGCCGAGATGACCGCGACGCCGTCGGCGCCGGCCCGGACGACCTCGCCGACGTTGTCGAGGGTGATGCCGCCGATGGCGATGAGGGGGACGCGGATCTCCGCGCGGAGCTTCCGCACCAGGTCCGGCCCCACCAGCTGGAAGTCCGGCTTGGTGCCGGTGGGGAACATGGAGCCCACGGCAACGTAGTCGGCCCCGGCCGCCTGGGCGGCGCGGGCCTGCTCCACGCTGTGGGTGGAGAGCCCGAGGATCATTCCGGGCCGCAGCAGGGGCCGGGCGGCCTCGGGGGGCAGGTCGTCCTGGCCGAGGTGCACGCCGTCGGCACCCGCCGCCACGGCCAGATCCACGCGGTCGTTGACGACGAAGACGGCGCCCGCCGCCCGGCAGCGCGCGGCCAGCCTCCGGGCCAGCGGGTAGAGCCGGCCGGACGGCCACTCCTTCTCGCGGAGCTGGACGAGCCGGCAGCCCCCGGCCAGCACCGCCTCCAGGAGGTCGTCGAGGTCCCGGCCCCGGGCGGCGGTGCGGTCGAGGATTACGTAGAGGCGCGGGTCCATCAGGGGATCAGGCGCCGGCCGTCGGCGCTGGTGAAGCGGCCCTCGACGAAAACGGGATCGCTCAGGACCTTGAGCTGGAAGGGGATCGAGGTCTTCACGCCCTCGACGGTGGTCTCCGCCAGCGCCCGCCGCATCCGCTCGAGCGCCTCGGCCCTGTCGCGCCCCCGCACGATGATCTTGGCCAGGAGCGAGTCGTAGAACGGCGGGACCGCGCAGGGAGCCGCCAGGTGGCTGTCCACCCGCACGCCGAAGCCTCCCGGCGGCGTCCAGGCCGTGACCCGCCCGGCGCTGGGAGCGAAGGTCTCGGGGTCCTCGGCGTTGACCCGGCACTCCATGGCGTGGCCCTCGAAGCGGACGTCCTCCTGCCGGTAGCCGAGCCCCTCGCCCGCCGCGATGCGGATCTGCTCGCGCACCAGGTCGATCCCCGTGATCACCTCCGTCACGGGGTGCTCCACCTGGATCCTGGTGTTCATCTCGATGAAGTAGAAGCGCCCCTCCGGGTCCACCAGGAACTCCACCGTCCCCGCGTTGACGTAGTTGACCGCCCCGGCCAGCGTCAGCGCCGCCCGGTGGAGACCCGCCCGGGTGGCTGCGGGCAGGTTGGGCGCCGGAGCCTCCTCGACGAGCTTCTGATGGCGGCGCTGCACGGTGCAGTCGCGCTCGCCGAGGTGGATCCGCGTGCCGTGCTGGTCGCCCAGGACCTGCACCTCCACGTGCCGGGCCTCCTCGACGAACTTCTCGCAGTAGACGTCGGCGGAGCCGAAGGCGGCGCCCGCCTCGGACTGGCAGGCGGCGAAGGCCTGCGCGACCGCCGCCGCCTCCCGCACGATCCGCATGCCGCGCCCGCCCCCGCCCGCAGCGGCCTTGAAGATCACCGGGTAGCCGATCCGCTCCGCCAGGTCGAGGGCCTCCGCGGCGCTGGCCAGCGGCCCCTCGCTGCCCGGGACCACGGGCACGCCCGCCTGCCTGGCGATCTCGCGGGCCTGCGCCTTGTCGCCCATCAGCCGGATGGCCTCCGGGGAGGGGCCGATGAAGGTGATGCCGCACGCCCGGCAGATGTCGGCGAAGGCCGGGTTCTCGGCCAGGAAGCCGTATCCGGGATGGATGGCCTCGCTGTCGGTGATCTCGGCCGCCGAGATGATGGCCGGGATGTTCAGGTAGCTGCCGCGCGCGTCGGGAGGGCCGATGCAGATGGACTCGTCGGCGAGCCTCACCGGGAGCGACTGCTCATCGGCCTTGGAGTGGCCCACGACGGTCCGGATTCCCATCTCCCGGCACGTCCGGATGATCCGGAGAGCGATCTCCCCGCGGTTGGCGATCAATATCTTGTGGAACATCCGCACTATCCGCCCAGGAGGTTCTGCCACTGCGTCTCGAGCTCGGTCAGGCGGAGGCCGTAGACCCGGGCCAGGGCGGAGTCCGGCGGCTCCCCGACACCCAGGCGCTCCAGGAGGGCGCGGAGCGCCGGCATGCCGCCGCGGCCGAGCAGGTCCTCCACGACCCAGAGCGCGACGTCGTAGCCCGCCCGCGCCCGGACGGGGTCGGGATCGCCGACGAGGAGCTCGAGGCCGGCGAGCGTCAGCCGTCCGGGCACCCGCAGCATGGGATCGACGGCCGCGCCCTCCAGCGCCTGCGCCAGGCCCTCCTGGAGCCAGCGAGGTGCCCGCCCGCGCGACAGCTCGTGGATCGCCGCGTGGGCCACCTCGTGCGCCACCAGCCGCTCCAGGGCGCGGGCCGGCGGCGGGGTCGAGGCGACCGGCAGGCGGATCTTGCCGTCGAAGAGGCCTCCCACCCACGGGTGAACCCGCGTCACGTCGTGGAACTCGGCGTCCCGGTACAGCACCACGGCGAGACGGTCCGCCGGGCGATAGTCGAGCCGGGCGGCGATGCGCTCGAGGGCAGCCTCGAGCGCGGCGACGACTGCCCGGCGGGCTTCGCCCGCGTGGTCGTCCCGGTACCTGACCACGAAGTGGGAGGTGACCTGCCGGCGGAAGCCGGCCTCGGCGCGGCGCTCCCGCTCGACCTTCTCGAGGAGCCGGCGGGCGTCCTCGTGCGCGGGATGGCCGTCCAGCAGGACCTGCAGGTGGTGGAGCGCCCGGTCGGGAAGGTCGCGGCGGTCGTAGAGCCGGGCGAGGAGCAGGCGGACCTGCGGGTCGTCGTCCGCCGCCAGCGACCGCTCGAGCGGCTCGAGCGCCTCGCCGGCACGCCCGCTGTGGATGGCGGCGATACCCGCGGCCCTCAGGAGCCCGGGGTCGTCCGGCGCCTGCTCGAGTCCGCGCTGGAAGAGGAGCGCGGCCTCGCCGGGCCGCCGGCCACGGAGCGCCTGCCAGCCCCACGCCTCGAAGCA
>JBBIOF010000086.1:0-8378 GCA_037443505.1 Candidatus Rokuibacteriota bacterium | reverse complement strand
CCGGGGGGCCGAGCTGGCCGCCGAGACGGCGGCCGAGGCCTTCCGCCGCCGCGACTGGTCGGCCGCGGTGCTGGGCGCCTACGAGCGCGCCCGCGCCGGGGCCTTCCGCGACCGCGAGCGGTTCACCCGGCTGCTCCAGGTGGTGGTCGGCCGGCGCTGGCTGGCGAACCTCGCGGCCCGTGCGCTCCAGCGCCGGCCCGCCCTGCTCGACCTCCTGCTCGGCGTGGTGGGCGACTACGTGCCGCCGCGCGGGCTCCTCGCCTCCCTGACCTCCGCCCGCTGAGCGCTTCGGGCTGCCGCGCCCTCCCCCGCCTGCAGTAAGCTCGGTCGGGCGGCGGATGCCACCCGCGCCCGGGGAGAGGACCGATGACGAAGCAGGACAGCCTGCCCAGGAGGTTCGCCCGCATCCCGACCGCCGCGGTGACCGACGTCATGGACGCCATGGGGCTCCAGCACCAGACGCTGCCCGCGGCCATCCAGCCGCTGACGCCCGGCATGCGGGTGGCCGGGTACGCGTTCACGGCGCGCGGCCGGCCCCGCCGGAGCTCGCCCCGCGAGCACGACGCCACGATCCGCCGGTTCCTCAGGATGCTGGGCGCCGTGCCGCCGGACTCGGTGCTGGTCCTGGCCGCCCACGACAGCAGGGCTGCCCACTTCGGGGAGCTCTCCGCGGAGTGGCTGCGCGCGCGGCGGGTGCGCGGCGCCGTCATCGACGGCGCCACCCGCGACGCCGCCGCCATCGTGCGCCGGCGGTTCCCGCCGTTCGTGCGCTACCGGACCCCGCAGGACTCCGTGCCGCGCTGGCGGGTGGCCGACTGGGGCCAGCCCGTGACCATCGGCGGCGTGCGCGTGGCCCTCGGCGACGTGGTGGTGGGCGACCTGGACGGCGTGGTCGTGGTCCCGCGGCGGGTGGCCCAGGAGGTCCTGGTGCGGGCGGAGGAGCTGGTGGGCGCGGAGAGCAAGGTCCGGGCGGCCGTCCGCCGGGGCGTCGCGCCGCTCGAGGCCTACGAGAAGTACGGGAGCTTCTAATTAGCGGGGGCGCTCGGCCGCGGCCGGCGCCGCGCCCTCGTCGGCGCCGCCCACCCCGGTGATCCCCGCCGACCGGAGGGGACCGGTGATCCGGTCACGGATCCACTTGGCGTCCCACCACTCGAGGGGCGTGACCGAGACGCCGTGGACCAGCACCTCGTAGTGCAGGTGGTCGCCCACCGCCAGGCCTGTGGCGCCCGTCCGGCCGATCTCCTGGCCGCGGTCCACGGAATCGCCCACCTTCACGCCGATGGACGACAGGTGGCCGTAGAGCGTCATGAGGCCGAGCCCGTGGTCCAGGATGACGGTGTTGCCGTAGATGGTGAGGGGCCCCGCGAAGACCACCACGCCCTTGTTGGCCGCCGGCACCGGCGCCTGCCGGGTGGAGGCCAGGTCGTAGCCGAAGTGCACCGAGGTGTCGATCTCGCGCCCGTTGTAGACGTAGGTGCGCGCCTCGGCGAAGTTGGAGAAGACCTTGGTGTTGCGCGGCTGCAGGAACGCGCCCTCCCAGAGCGGCCGGTCCGCCGTCCTGGCGGCCACGCGGCGCTTCTCCTCCTCGGCCTGCCGGCGCAGGTCGCGGTTGATGACCAGGAAGCCGTCGACCAGGGGCTGCGACGGCGGGTGCCGGGGCAGGAGCTCGGGCACCTTCGCCTGCAGGAAGGCGTCCTTGATCTCGATGGTGTCCCGCCGGAACCGCCGCGGGAGCACCTCGGCCGGGATCCCCCGGGAGGCGGTGTTGCCCGCCTCGTCCGCGGCGGCCAGGGTGATGGGGGTACCCGCCGCGAAGTCGTGCGGCAGGGCGAAGAAGCCCACGCGGGTGCCCTCCGGCCCCAGCGCGAAGGTGGGGAAGGCCAGCGAGCCCACCCGGGTCTCGGCGCGCGCGGCGTCGGAGACGCGGAAGACCACCAGGCCGGCGCCGCCCGGCGCCACGTAGGGCGTGGCCGAGAGCACCTCGAGGCGCGGCGGCGTGAGGTCGATGGTGACCGGGTAGCTGGCGGCGGCGCGGGGCTCGAGCCGGAGCGGGCGCCAGAAGTCGTCCCGCGCCGAGACCTCGAGCGTCGCGGTGCCCTCGTGCAGCCTGGCCGCCGCCGGCTCGATGACCACCGTGATCTCGGCCCGCGGCCCGAGCCCCTCCTGGCTGGCGACCACGGTGGGCCGCCCGTCCTGCACCAGCCGCACCTCGACCCGGGCGACGTTGCCTCGGGCGGCCTGGAGCGTGAGCGCGACCGGGGTCCGGTGCCCGATCGCGCGGGGCGGCGTCGCGGTGACGCTCACGCCCCGCACCGACTGGCGCCAGCCGAGGTAGGAGACTCCGCCGGCGACCGCCAGGAGCAGCACGAGGACGACGACGAGGCCGATGCGCGCGCGGGACCGCCGGGGCACGACGGCGATGATACCACGCGCGGTCGTGCCCGCATGGCGGATGAGACGGTTGCTTCACTTGACACTCTTCCGAGCCGACGGATAGATTGGCCGGGTGTCAACCGCGGTCTGGCTGGTCCCCGCTCTCCCCCTGGCCGGGGCGCTCCTCAACATCTTCTTCGGTCGTCTCACGGGCCGGCGGGCGCACTGGATCGCGGTCCCCGCCCTCGCCGGCTCCTTCGCGGCCGCGTGCGCCACCTTCGCCGGGGTGTGGCGCGGGCAGAGCGTCTCCACCACGCTGTTCCCCTGGATTGTCGCCGGCGAGTTCCAGGCGCGGGTGACGGCGCACGTCGATCCGCTGGCGGGCGTGCTCCTGCTGGTGGTCACGGGCGTCGGGTTCCTGATCCACGTCTACTCCGTCGGCTACATGCACGGCGACCCCGGCTACGCCCGCTATTTCGCCTACCTGAACCTGTTCGTCTTCTCCATGACCATGCTGGTCCTGGCCGGCAACTTCCTCCTCCTCTACGTCTTCTGGGAGGCGGTGGGCCTCTGCTCGTACCTGCTGATCGGCTTCTGGTACACGCGGCCGGCGGCCGCCCGCGCGGGCAAGAAGGCGTTCGTGGTCAACCGGGTGGGCGACTTCGGCTTCGGCCTGGGCATCATGTGGCTCTGGACGGCCCTGGGCACGCTGGACTACGGGGAGGTCTTCGCGCGGACCGACCAGCTCTCGCCCGCGGTCGCCACGGGCATCGCGCTGCTGCTGTTCCTCGGGGCGTGCGGCAAGTCGGCCCAGCTGCCGCTGCACGTCTGGCTGCCGGACGCCATGGAGGGGCCGACGCCGGTCTCGGCCCTGATCCACGCCGCCACCATGGTCACCGCGGGCGTCTACATGGTGGCCCGCAGCCACGCGCTCTTCGAGCGCTCCGGCGTCGCCCTGGAGGTGGTGGTGTGGGTGGGGACGCTCACCGCGCTCTACGCGGCCAGCGTGGGCCTGGTGCAGACGGACATCAAGCGCGTGCTGGCGTACTCCACGGTGAGCCAGCTCGGCTACATGTTCGCCGGCGTGGGCCTCGGCGCCTACGCGGCGGGCATCTTCCACCTGGTCACCCACGCCTTCTTCAAGGCGCTGCTCTTCCTGGCCGCGGGCAGCGTCATCCACGGGCTCGCGGGCGAGCAGGACCTCAGGAAGATGGGCGGGCTGGCCCCGCGGATGGTGACCACCACGCTCACCATGATCGTGGGCGCCGCGGGCCTGGCGGGCGTGCCCGGCCTGGCGGGGTTCTTCTCGAAGGACGAGATCCTGAACGCGGCCTTCGCGGGCCACCGCGCGGTGTGGGCGCTCCTCCTGCTGGGCGCGTTCCTCACGGCCTTCTACTCGTTCCGGCTGGTGTTCCTGGCCTTCTTCGGCGCCCCCCGCATGCCGCGCGAGGTCGCCCACCACGTCCACGAGTCGCCGGCCAGCATGACGGTGCCCCTCACGGTGCTGGCGCTCCTCACGGTGGCGGCGGGGTGGGCGGTGGGGGTGCCCTCGGAGCACGGCACCCGGTTCGCCCGCTTCCTGGCCCCGGTCTTCCCCCTGGCCGAGGAGGCGGGCCACGGCCTGGTCGGCTTCGTGCTGCTGGTCCTCAACGTGGTGGTGGCCGCGGCGGGCGTCACGCTGGCGTGGTTCATGTACGTGTCCACCCCCGTCCGGCCCGAGACCGTGGGACGGCCCCGCACGGCCGTCCACGCCCTGCTGCTCCAGGCGTGGTACGTGGACGCGCTCTACGACCGCGCCGTGGTCCGGCCGCTGCACGCGCTGTCGGTGTTCCTGGCGCGGGGCGTGGACCTCGGGGTCATCGACGGGCTGGTCAACCTCACGGGCCGCGCGGTGGTGGCGTGCTCGGCGGCGTGGCGCCGCGTGCAGACCGGCTACGTGGTGAACTACGCGCTCACCATGCTGGTGGGGGCGGTGGTCCTGGTCGGCTTCCTGCTGGCGCGATGAGGATCGGGCTCCTCACCGCGGTCACCTTCCTGCCGGCGGCGGGCGGCCTCCTGCTGGTCCTGGTGCCGCGGGAGCGCGAGCGCGCCCTGCGCTGGGGCGGGCTCGTGGTGGCCCTGCTCGCGCTGGCCCTGTCGCTGGGCCTCTACGCCGGCTTCGACGGGTCGTCGGCCGACTACCAGTTCGTGGAGCGGGCGTCCTGGGTGCCGTCGCTGGGGATCGGCTACCACGTGGGCGTGGACGGCATCAGCCTCCTCCTGGTGCTGCTCACCACGTTCCTCACCCCGGTGGCGCTGGCCTCGGCCTGGAGCGCGGTCGAGGACCGCGCCAAGGAGTTCGTGATCACCATGCTGCTCCTGGAGACGGGGATGGTCGGGGTCTTCGTGAGCCTCGACCTGTTCCTCTTCTACGTCTTCTGGGAGGCCATGCTGTTCCCCATGTACTTCATCATCGGGGTGTGGGGCGGGCCCAACCGCATCTACGCCGCGGTGAAGTTCGTCCTCTACACGATGGTGGGCTCGGTGCTCATGCTGGTGGCCATCCTGGCCCTCTACGTCCAGCACGGCGCCGCCACCGGCACCTACACCTTCGACCTGCCGGTCCTGGCCCGGTGGGTCGTCCCGCCCGGGCCCGCCCAGACGCTGATGTTCCTGGCCTTCGCCCTGGCCTTCGCCATCAAGGTACCCCTGTTCCCGCTCCACACCTGGCTGCCCGACGCCCACGTGGAGGCGCCCACCGCGGGGTCGGTCCTCCTGGCCGGCGTGCTGCTCAAGATGGGCACGTACGGGTTCGTCCGCTTCTGCCTGCCGCTCTTCCCCCACGCGAGCCTGGCGTTCGCGCCGCTGGTGTTCGCCCTGGCGCTCGTGGGCATCGTGTACGGCGCGTGGGTGTCCACCGTGCAGCCCGACCTCAAGAAGCTGGTGGCGTACTCCAGCGTGAGCCACCTGGGGTTCGTGATGCTGGGGATCTTCAGCCTCAACGTCCAGGGCCTGGTGGGCGGCCTGATCCAGATGGTGAACCACGGGCTGTCGACCGGCGCGCTGTTCCTCATGGTGGGGATGATCTACGAGCGCCGCCACACCCGGCTCATCGCCGACTTCGGCGGGCTGTGGGCGGTGATGCCGGCCTTCTCGGCCGTGTTCCTGGTGGTGGCCCTGTCGTCCCTGGGGCTGCCGGGCCTCAACGGGTTCGTGGGCGAGTTCCTGGTGCTGCTGGGAGCGTTCCGGGTGAATCCGTGGCTGGCCGCGGTGGCCGCCACGGGCATCATCTTCGCCGCGGTGTACCTGCTCTGGATGTACCAGCGCGTGGTCTTCGGCGAGGTGGCGCACGAGGCGAACCGGCGGCTGCCCGACCTGACCCCGCGGGAGTGGGCGGTCGTGGTGCCGGTGGTGCTCTTCATCGTCTGGATCGGTGTCTACCCGGCGCCCTTCACCGGGCCCAGCGAGGCCACCATCGAGGCGCTGGTGGTCCAGGTGCAGTCCAAGGCCAGCGTGGCCCTGCACGTGCGATGATCCCGGCCCCGCCGGTCGCCCTCGGCGCGCTCGCCCCCGTGCTCATCGTCGTGGGGGCCGGCCTCCTGGTGCTGCTGCTGGACCTGGTGCCGGCGCGCGGGGGCAAGGCGCACCTGGCGCTGGTGGCCCTGGCGGGCCTGGTCGGCGCGCTGCTGGCCGCCCTGGTCCGGTGGGGCGGGGCGGGCCGGGCCTTCCGCGACATGGTGGTGCTGGACAACCACGCGCTGTTCTTCCACGTCGTCATCGCCTACGCGGCGGCGCTGATCGTGCTGCTCTCCCTGGACTACCTGCGCCGGGTGGGCGCGGAGTCGGGCGAGTACTACGCGCTGGTGCTGTTCTCCACCTCGGGCATGCTGCTCCTGACCTCGGCCGCCGACCTCCTGGTGGTCTTCCTGGCCATCGAGCTGATGTCCCTCTCGCTCTACGTGCTCGCCGGGCTCTTCAAGTGGCGCCACCAGGCCGGCGAGGCGTCCATGAAATACTTCCTCCTGGGCGTCTTCGCCTCGGCCTTCCTGCTCTACGGCATCGCCCTGGTGTACGGCGCCGCCGGCTCGACGAGCTTCGACCGGATCGCCGCCGCGGTGGCTGCGGGACCGCGCGACCCGCTGCTGGTCATCGGGCTCGCGCTGCTCCTGGTGGGCCTGGGCTTCAAGATCTCGTCGGTGCCCTTCCACATGTGGGCGCCGGACGTCTACGAGGGCGCGCCCACCAGCGTCACCGCGCTCATCGCCACCGGCTCCAAGGCCGCGGTGTTCGCGGCCCTGATCCGGCTGCTCGCCGCCGCGCTCCGGGCGGCCCAGGCCGACTGGACGGCGGTGCTGTGGGTGCTGGCCGCCGCCACCATGACGGTGGGCAACGTGGTGGCCATCGCCCAGTCGAACCTCAAGCGCATGCTGGCCTACTCGTCCATCGCGCACGTGGGCTACATGCTGGTGGGCCTGGTGGCCGGCGGGCCCGCGGGCACCGGGGCCGTGCTCTTCTACCTGCTGGCCTACACGTTCACCACCGCCGGCACCTTCGGCGTGATCACGCTGTGCGAGCGTGCGGGCGAGGAGGCGGTGGAGGTGCGCGACTACGCCGGCCTGGGCCGGCGCCACCCGCTGCTGGCGCTCGCCCTCGGCCTGTTCCTGCTCTCGCTCGTGGGCGTGCCGCCCCTGGCCGGCTTCGTGGGCAAGTTCTACGTGTTCGGCTCGGCCGTCCGGGCCGGCTTCCTCTGGCTCACCGTCATCGCGGTGCTCAACTCGGCGGTGGCGGCCTACTACTACCTGCGCGTCATCGTCTACCTCTACATGCGGGAGGCGGACGGGCCGTCGGCGGCGCTGGCGCCCTCGTTCGCCGGCGGCCTGGCGCTGGTTATCGCCCTGGTCGGCATCGTGCTGCTGGGCGTGATGCCCGCGCCGTTCGCCGACCTCGCCCAGGCCGCCGTCGCCCCGCTCCTGCGCTGAGGCGCGCGCGGCCCATGGCCCGGCGCCGCGCCCCCCGGCTCCCGCTCGAGGGCTTCCGCGTCGTCGAGATGGCGCACCACCTGGCGGCCCCGCTGGCCGCCATGTACCTGGGGGACTTCGGCGCCGACGTGGTGAAGGTCGAGACGCCCGCCGGCGACGACTGGCGCCGGTGGGGCCGGCCGTCGCCGGCCGGCATGAGCCAGCTCTTCCTGGCGGTCAACCGCAACAAGCGGAGCATCGCGGTGGACCTCACGCGGCGCGAGGGCCGCCGCGTGCTCGACCGGCTCCTCGAGACGGCGCACGTGCTGCTCACCAACTACGCTCCGTCCGCCCTGGAGCGGCTCGGGCTGAGCCCCCGGCGCCTCCGGCGGCGCCATCCGGGGCTCGTGGTCGCCAGCCTGTCGGCCTTCGGCACCCGCGGGCCCGACGCGGAGCGGCGGGCCTTCGACCTGGTGGTGGCCGGGGAGACGGGCCTGCTCCAGCCGCACCCCGACGGGCGCTCGGCGCCCCTCGTCCCCACCGCTCCTGTGGCCGACACGGCCGGCGCCCTCATGCTGGCCCTGGGCGTCGCGCTGGCGCTCCTCCACCGCGCGCGGGGCGGGCGCGCCCGGACGGTGGAGAGCGCGCTGGTCAACGCGTGCATCGCGCTCCAGGCCCACCGCTTCGTCTGGCTGGAGGGCGAGCCCGCCCCGGAGCTCACGGTGCCGCCCATGACGGTGTACGCCAGCTACCCGACGGCCGACGGGTTCATCACCGTCGCGGCGCTGGCCGAGCGGCTGTGGGCCCGGCTGTGCAAGGCGCTCGGCCTCGAGGCCCTCCTCACCGACCCGCGCTACACGCCGTGGGAGCGGCTGCTGGCGCGGCAGCTCGAGCTCCGGCCCGTCCTGGAGGAGCGGTTCCGCCAGCGCACGACGGACGAGTGGATGGCGACCCTGGTGGCGGCGGGCGTGCCGGCGGGGCGGGTCAACTGGGGCGCCCGGGTGTTCGAGCACCCGCAGCTGGTCGCCAGCGGCGTCGTGATGCGGATGCGCCACCCGAAGGCGGGCC
>JBBIOF010000085.1:0-8458 GCA_037443505.1 Candidatus Rokuibacteriota bacterium | reverse complement strand
GATCGGGCCGCGGCAGGCGCGGGCGGCTCGGGCCCGTCCGCGTCCCGGCGGTGCTCCTCCTCCAGGCGGAAGCCGGCGATGAGCTCCCTCAGCTCCTCCGCCCGCCCGACCAGCGCGGATCCCGTGGCCGACAGCTCCACCGTCTGGCCGGCGGTCGCCTGGACCACCGAGTCCATCTGCGAGACCGCCCGGTTGATCTGCTCCAGGCCCTGGGCCTGCTCGTGGTTGGCGGTGGCCACGCTCGCCACCAGGTCGCGCGCGCGCCGCACCGCCGCCACGATCTCCTCGAAGGTGGCGCCCGAACGGTTCACCAGCCGGGCGCCTGCCGCCACCTTGCCGGCCGTGTCGCCGATGAGCGCCTTGATCTCCCGTGCCGCGGACGCGCTCCGCTGGGCCAGGTTGCGCACCTCGGCCGCGACCACCGCGAATCCCCGGCCGTGGTCGCCGGCCCGCGCCGCCTCCACGGCGGCGTTGAGGGCCAGCAGGTTGGTCTGGAAGGCGATCTCGTCGATGGTGGTGCTGATCTCGGAGATCCGTGCCGAGGCGCGGGTGATCTCGGCCATGGAGGCCACCGCCCCGGTCACCACCGAGCCGCCGCCCTCGGCCGTCACCCGGGCCGCCTCGGCCAGCTCGCTCGCCTGCCGGATGCTCTCCACGCTCTGGCGCACGGACGCGGTCAGCTCCTCCAGGGACGCGGCCGTCTCCTCGAGCGAGGCGGCGTGGTCCTGGGTGCCGCTCGAGAGCTGCGTCGTGGCCGCCGAGAGCTGGGTGGCGGCGGCGGCCACCTCGTCGGACGCGTCCCGGACCCGCCGGAGCATCGCCTGCAGCGTGTCCAGGAAGGCGTTGAACCCGGAGGCGAGCTGCGCGATCTCGTCGCGGCCGAGCACGCGGACGCGCCGGGTGAGGTCGCCCTCGCCGCGGGCGATGTCCCGCACCTGGGCCGCCACCTCCAGGACGGGGCGGCTCACCGTGGCGCTGACGGCGAGGTAGACCGCGCCGAGGAGCGGGACGGCCAGGATCACGGCGAAGATCAGCACGGTGCGCTGGAAGCTGCGGCTCGACTGGGCGAGCCCCTCGAGCCCGATCCGGAGGCTGACGGCGCCGAGCACGGCGCCCTCGGCGGCCTGGTGACAGCCCAGGCACGCCTTGCCCCGGCGACCGCTGTCCGCCACCACCGGGACGACGGTCCGGTAGACGGGCCGACCGGCCCGCCACTCGAGCGCGGCGTACGGCGCGCCCCCGGCCAGGACCTCCTGCTCCACCCGATCCTCCGGCGCCGCCTTCGCCCCGAACTGCCGCGCCACGGCCTCGCCGCGCAGCACGCGGATCGCCTCGATCCCGGGCGTCGCCGCCACCTGCTCGGCGAAGGCCGCCTGCTCGGCCGCGTCACCGCTCAGCATCGCCGCGCCCAGCCCGACCACCACGGTGCGGGCCAGGCCCCCGGCTGCCACCCGCGCCTGCTCCACCGCGAAGCGCTCCTGGGCGCGGACGGCCCAGAGGACCGTGCCCCCCAGGACGATTCCGACCACCAGCAGCACCAGCCCCACGACCCTGGCCCAGATGGGCAGGCTCAGCACTCGCGCGATCATTGGTCGCCCTCCCTCCCGGTGATCGACCGCTCTCGTGCCGGTCACCTGCGCCGTTCGTCCCGACCCGGGCGGTCCGTTTGGGGGATGCGCCCGGGGGCTTGCGGCAGGAGCCCGCCGCGGCGACCATGGCGTGGATGAGCGCGTCCCCCGGCGTCCCGCCCGGCCTCGGCCGGGCCCTGGTGCTCGACGAGCTGTTCGACCTCACGCTCTACCGGGCGCTCAGCCGGCGCACGGGCGGCGACCTGCGCCGCATGCTGGACGAGCTCATCCCCATCGAGACGAAGCACCTCGAGTTCTGGAAGCGGTTCTTCGGGCTGCAGGTCGAGCGGCTCGACGTCTGGCGGCGCGTGAAGCTCGCGCTGCTGCTCCTGGCCTGCCGGCTCTTCGGCGCGCCTGCCATGCACCTCGTCCTGGAGGCCATCGAGATCCACGGCGTGCGCAAGTACCTGGCCCTCTGGGAGCTCTACCGCGGGCAGCCGCTCGGCCAGGCGCTCCGGGAGGTGCTGGACGACGAGCTCCGGCACGAGGACCGGGTCGTGAGCGAGTCCATCGAGCGGCGCATCGACCCCGAGGGTGTCCGGAACCTCTTCCTCGGCTTCAACGACGGGCTGGTGGAGATCCTGGGTGCGGTCAGCGGGCTCTTCGCCGCCTTCTCCGACGCCGCGTCGATCCTCGCGGCGAGCCTCACCGTGGCCGTCGCCGGCGCCTTCTCCATGGGCGCCGGCGCCTGGGTGGCGGCCAGCTCGGAGCGCGAGATCCAGCGGCTGGAGGCCGGCCGGCGCGCGTTCCTGGGCCAGGACGGCGGGCCCGACGGGGGCGGCACCCCGCCCCTCCGGTCGGCGCTGCTGGTGGCCGTCTCCTACCTGGCCGGCGCCACGGTCCCCGTCCTCCCGGTGGTCCTCGGGGCGCGCACGGTAGCGGCCTCCCTGGTGGCCGGAGGCCTGGTCGCGCTGCTCGTCTCCGCCGTCCTCGCGTTCCTGTCGGGGATGAAGCTCGGCCGGCGGCTCGGCACCAACGTGCTCCTGCTCGCCGCCGCCGTGGCGGTGACCTACGCGGTCGGCCTGGCCGCCCGGAGCCTCTGGGGCATCGCGGTGGACTGATCGCGGGGGCGCGGCAACGGCCCCCTGTGACGCCCCGGTGCCCGGTGCCCCACTGGGGCGGGAGCGCCCCAGGAGCACCCGGCGCGGAGACCCACCGAAGGGCCTGGAAATTCGGGCCGAACGATCCGGCATGGCCCTTGCCTCGCCCACGGGCACGCGGCTCTGCCCGCGGCAGGAGAGGAGGCGGGGCATGGATCGGCGCGGATTCCTGCGACTGGCGGCCATGGCCGGGCTCGGCGGCGTGGCCGCCCCGGCGGACCTCTTCGCCCAGTACCGGGTGCTGGCGCCGGTGCGGGTCGGCAATCCCCTGGCGGACTACCCGAACCGGGACTGGGAGCGGATCTACCGCGACATCTTCCGCCACGACCGCACGTTCACCTTCCTCTGCGCGCCGAACGACACCCACAACTGCCTGCTGCGCGCCTTCGTGAAGAACAACGTGCTGGTCCGCATCGAGCCCACCTACGGCTACGGGAAGGCCACGGATCTCAGCGGCCATCGCGCCTCGGCCCGCTGGGATCCCCGCTGCTGCCAGAAGGGCCTGGTGCTGGGGCGCCGGCTCTACGGCGACCGCCGCGTCCGCGGTGCCTTCGTCCGCAAGGGCTTCAAGGAGTGGGTCGAGCGCGGCTTCCCCCGCGATCCGGCCACCGGGCGGGCGCCGGCCGAGCTGATGCGGCGAGGCTGGGACTCCTTCGTGCGCGTGCCGTACGAGGAGGCCTACCGGCTCCACGCCCGGGCTCTCGAGAACATCGCCAGGACCTACAGCGGTGAGCAGGGCCGCCGCTACCTCCTGGCGCAGGGGTACGACCCGGCGATGGTGGACGCCGCGGGGGGCTCCGGCGTGCGGACCCTCAAGGTCCGGGGCGGCATGGCCAAGCTCGGGGTCACGCGCATCGTGGGCACGTACCGCTTCGGCAACATGCTGGCCCTCCTGGACGCGCACGTGCGCGGCGTCGGGCCCGACCGGGCCACGGGCGCCGGGTTCTGGGACTCGTACTCCTGGCACACGGACCTCCCGCCCGGGCACCCCATGGTCCACGGCGACCAGACGTCCGACTTCGAGCTGTTCTCGGCCGAGCACGCGCGCCTCCTGGTCGTCTGGGGCATGAACTGGATCACCACCAAGATGCCCGACAGCCACTGGATGACCGAGGCGCGCCTCAAGGGCACCAGGGTGGTCGTGATCACCGTGGAGTACAGCGCGACCGCCAACAAGGGCGACGAGGTGATCGTGATCCGGCCGGGGACCGATCCGGCGTTCGCCCTGGGCCTGGCCCAGGTCATCGTCCAGGAGAGGCTCTACGACGAGGGCTTCGTCAAGCGGTTCACCGACCTGCCGCGCCTGGTGCGCATGGACACGCTGGCGCCGCTCCTGGCCCGGGACGTCTTCCCCGGCCACCGCGAGTCCACGCCAGCCAACTGGACCCGCGTCCTCGGCCGTCAGGAGACCGCGCCGCCCACGCCCGGCCAGGACGGGATGCTGATCCCCGAGGCCCTGCGCGGCGAGTTCGCCGACTTCGCGATGTGGGATGCCCGGACCGGCCGGCCGGTCCCGGTGAGCCGGGACCAGGTGGGCGACCGCTTCACCGCCGCCGGCATCGATCCGGCCCTGGAGGGCACCTTCGAGGTGACGCTGGCCGACGGCGCGAAGGTCCAGGCGCGGACGGTGTTCGACCTGACCCGGGAGTACCTGGACCGGACGATGACTCCGGAGACCGTCTCGCGCATCACCTGGGCGCCGGCCGATGCCGTCCGCGCGCTGGCGCGGGAGATCGCCCGCCACGGCGGCGAGACGCTGTTCGCGGTGGGCATGGGGCCGAACCAGTTCTTCAACAACGACCTGAAGGATCGGGCAATCTTCCTGGTCGCGGCCCTCACGGGGTCCGTGGGCCGCCCGGGCGGCAACGTCGGCTCCTTCGCCGGCAACTACCGCCTCAGCCTGTTCTCGGGCGTGCCCCGCTACGCCGCCGAGGACCCGTTCAACATCCAGCTGGGCGCCGGCGGACCGGTCACGGTCCGGAGCTACGGGCGCTACGAGTCGCTCCACTACTACGCGGCCGGCGAGGTGGTCCACCGCGAGGGAACCAAGCAGTTCACCACCGGCGCCCACGTGCCCACGCCCACCAAGGCCATCTGGCTCACCAACTCCAATTCGCAGCTCGCCAACACCAAGTACCACTACAACGTGGTCTTCAACACCCTGCCGCGGCAGGAGTGCGTGGTGATCAACGAGTGGTGGTGGTCCGGGTCCTGCGAGTACGCCGACATCGTGTACGGCGTGGACTCCTGGATGGAGCTCAAGTACCCGGACATGACCGCCTCCAACACCAACCCGTTCGTCCAGGTGTTCCCCCGCACGCCGCTGCGTCGGAGCTTCGCCACCGTCAGCGACCTGGACACGTACGCCGGGGTGGCCGCCGCGCTGCGCGCCATCACGGGCGACCCGCGCTTCACCGACTACTGGAAGTTCGTCACCGACAACCGGGTGGAGGTCTACCTCCAGCGGATCATCGACGGCAGTGCCCCCCTGCGGGGGTACGACGTCCGCGACCTGGAGGCCCTGGCGGCCCAGGGCATCCCCGCCCTGATGAACACCCGCACGTACCCCAGGACCTTCGGGTGGGAGCAGGTGCACGAGTCGAAGCCCTGGTACACGCGGACGGGACGGCTCGAGTTCTACCGGGGTGAGGCGGAGTTCCTCGAGGCCGGCGAGAACCTGGTGGTCTACCGCGAGCCGGTGGACTCCACGTTCTACGACCCCAACGTGATCGTCGCCCGCCCCCACCCGGCCATCCGGCCCAGGACGCCGGAGGACTACGGCTTCCCACGCTCCAGGCGCGACTGGTCGGCCCGGCAGGGGCGCAACGTGGTGGTCACGCCCGAGGAGCTCGTCCAGACCCGCCACCCCAACCTGGACGCCGGCTACCGGAGCGTCTTCCACACGCCCAAGTACCGCCACGGCTCGCACACGACGCCCATCGACACGGACATCATGTCCAACTTCTTCGGGCCCTTCGGGGACATGTACCGGCGCGACCGCCGCGCCCCCCACGTGGGCGAGGCCTACCTCGACATGAACCCGGAGGACGCGCGGGCCATGGGCATCAACGACGGGGACTACGTCTGGGTGGACGGAGACCCGGAGGACAACCCCTTCAAGGGCTGGCAGGACCCGGCCCGCCAGGCGGAGTACCACGTCGCCAGGCTCCTCTGCCGCGCCCGCTACTACCCCGGCACCCCCCGGGGCATCATGCGCATGTGGCACAACGGCTACATGGCCACGCCCGGCTCGGTCCGGGGCCACGAGACTCGCCCCGACGGGCTGGCCAAGAACCCCGACACGAACTACCAGTCCTTCTTCCGCTACGGCTCTCACCAGAGCCTGACCCGGTCGTGGCTCAAGCCCACCCACCAGACCGGCTCGCTCATCACCCGCAAGCACTTCGGCCACGAGCTCACGCAGGGCTTCCAGGCCGACGTCCACTGCGTCACGGGTGCGCCCCGCGAGGCGATGTGCCGCGTGCTCAAGGCCGAGGATGGCGGGCTCGGGGGCCGGGGCCTCTGGCGGCCGGTGGCCCTGGGGCTGCGCCCCACCAGCGAGAGCCCGGCCATGCAGCGCTACCTGGCCGGCGGCTTCGTCGTCCGCAGGGCCTGAGAGGAGGCGGCGATGGCCACGGTCTTCAACTGGCAGCTCGGACGGGAGATGGAGTACCCCTACGAGGCGGGCCGCCCCGCGCGGCAGTTCGCGATGGTCCTCGACACCAACAAGTGCATCGCCTGCCAGACGTGCACGGTCGCGTGCAAGACGACGTGGACGCCCGGGCGCGGCCAGGAGTACATGTTCTGGAACAACGTCGAGACCAAGCCCTACGGGTACTACCCGCTGGGCTGGGACGTGAAGATCCTGGAGCGGCTGGGCGTCCAGGAGATCGACGGCCCGGTCTACCGGGGCAAGACCCTCTTCGACGCCGCGCCGGGCGGCGAGGTCATCCTCGGCTACCTGCCCGAGGACCTGGACTACGCGCACCCGAACATCGGCGAGGACGACTCCACCGGCCTCATGCCCCAGGGCGCACACCTGACGCTGCCCCACATGCAGTGGATGTTCTACCTGCCGCGCATCTGCAACCACTGCACCTACCCGGCCTGCCTGAGCGCCTGCCCGCGGCAGTCCATCTACAAGCGGAAGGAGGACGGCATCGTGCTGCTGGACCAGAGCCGGTGCCGCGGCTACCGGGAGTGCGTGCGGGCCTGCCCCTACAAGAAGGTCTACTTCAACGCCCAGACCCGGGTCAGCGAGAAGTGCATCGGGTGCTTCCCGGCCGTGGAGGGCGGCCGCCAGACCCAGTGCACCGTGACCTGTATCGGCAAGATCCGGCTGCAGGGCTTCCTCGCCGGGCCCGACCGGCCGGACGAGGACAATCCCCTGGACTACCTGGTCCTGGTGCGCAAGGTCGCGCTGCCCCTCTATCCGCAGTTCGGGCTGGAGCCCAACACCTACTACATCCCGCCCGTCCACGTCCCGCCGCCGTACCTCCGGCAGATGTTCGGCTGGGGCGTGGAGCAGGCGATCGCCACCTACCGGCGGGCCGCGGAGGACCGCAAGCTGCTGGGCGCGCTCACGCTGTTCGGCGCCACGCCGGAGATCTCGCACTACTTCCGGGTCGACGGCGACTGGGTGGTCGGCTACGACGCCAAGCAGGCGGAGATCGTCCGGGTGCCCCTGAAGGAGCCCGCCTTCGTCCGGGACGTCTACGACGCCCCGCACCGGGCCTACCGGACCAACATCACGTAGGAGCCCACGATGACCGTCCGCGCGCTCGTCCTGGCACTGGCGGCGCTGCTCGGCTGGGCCGGCACGGCGGCCGCCCAGGGGCCCATCGTCGCCGCGCGCATCCCCACCCTCGGCCCGCTCGACAACCCCTTCGCCGCCTACTGGAGCAAGGCCCGTCCCGTCGACGTCGCCATGCTCCCGCAGACCGTGACGCGTCCGCACAACGCCCAGCCGGCCGTGAAGGCGTTGCGGGTCCGCGCGGTGCACAACGGCGGGTGGGTCGCCTTCCTGATCGAGTGGCAGGACCCCACCCGCTCCGACCGCATCGTGCTCGACAACTTCGGCGACCAGGTGGCCGTCCAGCTCCCCGTGGAGACGCGGGGCACCCCGCCGTCGCCCATGATGGGCAACCCCGGGGGGCGGGTGAACATCATGCAGTGGCGCGCCGCCTTCCAGAAGGACATCGAGGACGGGCCGCCCACCGTGCGCGACCTCTACCCGTACGCCTGGACCGACGTCTATCCCGACGAGGTCCTCGGCGCCACCGACGCCCGGCCCTACACGGGCGCGCTGGGACTGGAGAATCCCATCTCCCGCGGCCGCGCCACCCCGGTCCTCGACCAGATGGCCGAGGGGTGGGGATCGATGACCGTCAAGCCCGACCAGCACGCCCTCGGCTTCGGCGTCTGGAAGGCGGGCGGCTGGCGGGTCGTCATCACGCGTCCCATGGTCTCGGACGACGCGAACGCCCCGCGCCTCCGCCCCGGCGACCGTACCACCGCCGCCTTCGCGGTATGGGAGGGCGGTCACAACGAGGTGGGCGCCCGCAAGGCATGGTCGGCGTGGATCCCCCTGCTGATCGCGCGATGACCGGGGCCGCAGGCGCGTCCCCGGCCCCCGCGGAAGCGCCGTCCGCCGAGCGAGCCGTGGCCCGGGCGCTGGGCCGGGCGGCCGTGTACCGGCTCCTGGGGAGCGCGTTCGTCGAGCCGACGCCG
>JBBIOF010000084.1:0-8570 GCA_037443505.1 Candidatus Rokuibacteriota bacterium | reverse complement strand
CGCCTCGGGCCCGACGGCGCGTGGGCGGAGGTGGCCCACGTGGGTGGCGAGCCGGCCACGTGCCTGGCGCCGTCGGCGGCGGGCGTCCTGATCGGCACCGCAGGCGCGCACCTCCTCCGCCTGGAGGCGGACGGCATGCGGCCGGTGGCCTCCTTCGAGGGCGTGGAGGGGCGCGACCGCTGGTTCACGCCGTGGGGCGACCCGCCGGACGTCCGCTCCATCGCCGTGGATCCGGCCGGCCACGTCTACGTCAACGTGCACGTGGGCGGCGTCGTCCGCTCGCGCGACGGCGGCGGGACCTGGCAGCCGACGCTCGACATCGAGGTGGACGTCCACCAGGTGCTCGCCCACGCCCGGCACCCCGGCCTGGTGGCGGTGGCCACGGCCGTGGGGCTCGGGCTGAGCCGCGACGGCGGGGACACGTGGCGGTTCGAGACCCGGGGGCTGCACGCCACCTACCTGCGCGCGGTGGCGTTCACCGGGTCTGCCGTGCTCGTCTCCGCCGCCAGCGGGCCCGGGGGCCGGCGCGCCGCACTCTACCGGCGGCCGCTGGACGGCGACGCCCCCTTCGAGCGCTGCGCCGAGGGGCTGCCGGAGTGGTTCACCTCCCACGTGGACACCGGCTGCCTGGTCGCGGCCGGGGACGTGGTGGCGGCCGGAACCGGCGACGGGGAGATCTACCTGTCCGGGGACGGCGGGGACCGGTGGTGGCGCATCGCGTCCGGCCTGCCGGGCGTGCGCTGCCTCGTGGTGGATTGACCCGACGGGCTCGGAGCCCGCGCCCGGATCGGGCGATCGAGGGGCGCCCTGTCTCGGCCGGAGCGCGCCGGACCTGGGGGCTCGGAGGCGCCCCGGGGCCGCCCTCGGGTCGGAGCGCCGGGGGGCGCTTGCGCCGGCGCCTCGCCCGGCACTAGAATGGCGTGGTGCCGCGGCGCGCCTAAGTGCCTGTCCGTGCTGGCTTCGTTCCGCTGATCGCTGGCGCTCGGCGACGGGCACGAGTGTTCTAGAACACCAGAAGCAGAATCGGCAGGCGGAGGGTAGATGAACGGCCGCGTTCCCCGGTATCTGCGGATCGCCGAGGACCTCCGCACCCAGATCCGGAGCGGGGAGCTCGGGGCGGGCGCGCGGCTCCCCGACCAGCGCTCGCTGGCCCGCGCCTTCGGCGTCACCTTGATGACCCTGCGGCAGGCGCTGGAGCTGCTCGAGCGCGAGCACCTCATCGTGCGCCGCCACGGCCTCGGCACCTTCGTGGCGACGCCCTCCATCGACTACGACATCCTCCAGCTCCGGAGGTTCGCCGGCGACCTCCTCGCCCAGGGCGAGCAGGTCACCACGCGCATGCTGGCCAGCCGCTTCGTGGCCGCCGACCGCCGCGTGGCGGTCGCGCTGGGGCTCGGCCCCAGGGCGCGCGTGCTCCAGATCGACCGGCTGCGCCTGGTGGACGGCCACCCCATCAGCCTGCAGCGTTCCTTCCTGCCCGGGCCGGTGGGCGAGGAGCTGGTGAAGGCCGACCTCGCCCGGACCCCGCTCCGCCAGGCGCTCGAGTTCAAGCTGGGTCTCGTCATCGAGGGGGCGCGGGAGGCGGTGGCCGCCGTGCGCCTGGGCCGCCGCGAGGCGCGCGAGCTGGGCTGCCGGCCGGGCGTGCCGGCGTTCGAGTCGGAGCGCGTCTCGTACGCCGCCGGCGGCCGTCCCGTCGTTTTCGACCGCGTGTTCTTCCCCGGTGACCGCTTCAGGATCACCCGGGAGCTCAAGTACGAGCCGGACGCACCCGCGGGCGCCGCCTGGGGGCGGCCCGCGCCCGGCGCGACCGAGCCGTCCGAGTAAAGGAGCGAGTGCATGAAGATTCTGGTGGCCGTGAAGCAGGTGCCCGACACCGCGACGCAGGTGAAGATCGGGGCGGACCCGCGGGGGATCGACACGGCGGGGATCACGTGGATCGTGTCGCCGTACGACGAGTTCGCGGTGGAGGAGGCGCTGCGGATCAAGGAGAAGCGGGGGCAGGGCGAGGTGGTGGCGGTGACGCTGGGGCCGGAGCGGGCGAAGGAGGCGCTGCGGTCGTGCCTGGCGATGGGGTGCGACCGGGCGATCCACGTGAGCGACCCGGCGTGGGCGGAGGCGGACACGCTGACGACGGCGCGGGCGCTGGCGGCGGTGGTCAAGCAGGAGGCGCCGGATCTCGTGCTGTGCGGGCGGCAGGCGATCGACGACGACATGGGGGCGGTGCCGGCGCAGCTGGCGGAGCTGCTGGGCTGGCCGTGCTTGTCCTGGATCATGGAGGAGGCGGTGGACGCCGACGGCAAGACGATCCGCGCCGCCCGCCAGGTGGAGGGGGGGCTGGAGGTGTTCGACGTGCCGCTGCCGGCGGTGCTGTCGGCGCAGAAGGGGCTGAACGAGCCGCGGTACCCGACGCTGAAGGGCATCATGGGGGCGAAGAAGAAGGAGATCCGGGACGTGAAGGCGGCCGACCTGGACCTGGAAGCCGAGGCGCCCCAGCTCGGCATCGTCACGCTCGAGACCCTGCCGCCGCGCCCCCCGGGGCGCATCATCCAGGGGGACGTGCCCACGGCGGTCAAGGAGCTGGTCCGCGCGCTGCGCGAAGAAGCGAAGGTCATCTAGGAGGGCGGGATGGCAGGGGCGTTCTGGTGCGTGGTGGAGGACGACCGGAAGGGGGCGCCGAAGAAGGTCACGGCCGAGCTCCTCGGTGAAGCGGCGCGGCTGGGCGGGCCGGTGGAGGCGGTATGGCTGACCGAGGCCGCCACCGAGGAGGGGCTCCGGCAGCTCGGCGCCTGGGGGGCGAGCCGGATCTGGCTGGTGGAGGACCCGGGGCTGGCGCCCTACCGGAGCGAGGTGTGGGTGCCGGTGCTGGCGGAGCTGGCGGCCCGGGAGGCGCCGAAGGCGATCCTGGGGGCGGTGACGAGCCGGCAGCGGGAGCTGCTGGCGCGGCTGGCGGCCCGGCTGGGGGTGGGGCTGGCGGCGGACGCCACCGCGTTCGAGGTGAACGGGGACCGGCTGGTGGCGACGCGGCCCGTGTACGCGGGCAAGCTGCTGGCGAAGGTGACGTGGGCCAAGCAGCCGTGGATCGCCACGCTGCGGCCCAACGTCTTCCGGCCGGCCGAGGTGCAGGCCGGGCGCACGGCGGCGGTGGAGCGGCCGGCCGTGACGATTCCGCCGGCACGGCTGGCCTTCGTGGAGCGGCGGGAGGAGGTCTCGACGGGGCTGCCGGAGCTGACGGAGGCGGAGATCGTGCTCTCGGGCGGCCGGGGCATGAAGGGCCCGGAGCACTACGTGATCCTGGAGGAGCTGGCGAAGGTGCTGGGCAACGCGGCCGTGGGGGCGTCGCGGGCGGCGGTGGACGCGGGGTGGCGGCCGCACCGGTACCAGATCGGGCAGACGGGGCGGACGATCTCGCCGAAGCTGTACATGGGGTTCGGGGTGTCGGGGGCGATCCAGCACCTGGCGGGGATGCGGACGTCGAAGGTGATCGTGGCGGTCAACAAGGACCCGGAGGCGCCCATCTTCAAGGTGGCGGACTACGGGATCGTGGCCGACCTGTTCGAGGTGGTGCCGCAGCTCACGCAGGAGCTCAGGCGGCTGCTGGAGAAGTAGGCGACCGGCGCCACGGCGGTGGGGGAGGGGGGCGGACGCCCCCCTCCCCGGGAGAGTCCGATGAGGCTCGAGCTGACCGAGGAGCAGCAGATGATCCAGGCGATGGCCCGGGAGTTCGCGGAGGGCGAGATCGAGCCCATCGCCGACGAGATCGACCGCGAGGGGCGCTTCCCCCACGAGACGGTCAAGCGCATGGGCGAGCTCGGCCTCATGGGCATCGCCGTCCCCGAGGCGTGGGGCGGCAGCGGCGCCGACACCGTCTCCTACGTGGTGGCGCTGGCGGAGGTCGCGCGCCGGTGCGCCTCCCACGCCGTGGTGATGTCGGTCAACAACTCCCTCTACTGCGACCCCGTCCTCCGGTTCGGGACGGACGAGCAGAAGGAGCGCTTCCTGCGGCCCTTCGCCTCGGGCCAGCGGATCGGCTGCTTCGCGCTCACCGAGCCCCAGGCGGGCTCCGACGCCAGCAACCAGCACACGCTGGCCGTGCGGGACGGCGACCACTACGTGCTGAACGGGCGCAAGGTCTTCGTCACCAACGGGCGGGAGGCGTCCACCGCCCTGGTGTTCTGCCAGACGGACCGGGCCCGGGGGCACCGCGGGATCTCCGCCTTCCTGGTGGACAAGGGCACGCCCGGCTTCCACGTGCCCAGGACCGAGGACAAGCTGGGCCTCCGGGCCTCCGACACCGCCGAGTTCGTCTTCGAGGACTGCCGCGTGCCGGCCGCCCAGCGCCTGGGCGAGGAGGGCGAGGGCTTCCGCATCGCCATGACCGCGCTGGACGGCGGCCGCATCGGGATCGCCGCCCAGGCGCTGGGAATCGCCCAGGGCGCCTACGAGCGGGCCCTGGCCTACGCCCGCGAGCGGAGGTCCTTCGGCGTCCCCATCGCCCGGCACCAGATGGTCCAGTGGATGCTGGCCGACATGGCCACCGCCATCGAGGGCGCCCGCCTGCTGACCCTGCGGGCGGCGGCGCTCAAGGACGCCGGCCGGCCCTACGGAACGGCGGCCGCCATGGCCAAGCTGTTCGCGTCGGAGACGGCCATGAAGGTGGCCACCGATGCCGTCCAGGTCCACGGGGGCTACGGGTACATCAGGGAGTACCAGGTCGAGCGCGCCTTCCGTGACGCGAAGATCACGCAGATCTACGAGGGGACGTCGCAGATCCAGAAGCTGGTGATCGCCCGCGCGGTACTGGGAGGACCGGGGGCATGAGCGACAAGGCGCGGTGGACGAGCGAGACGTACGAGCCCTTCCGGCGCCGGGCGCCCGAGCGCCCGGTGCGGTTCGAGACGCTCTCCGGCATCCCGGTGGCGCCGGTCTACGGCCCGGAGGACCTGGGCGACCGGCCGTACGCCGAGCGGCTGGGCTGGCCCGGGGAGTACCCCTTCACCCGGGGCGTCTACCCCACGATGTACCGCGGCCGGCTCTGGACCATGCGGATGTTCGCCGGGTTCGGGCGGCCCGAGGACACGAACCGCCGCTTCAAGTACCTCCTGGAGCAGGGGCAGACCGGGCTCAGCACCGCCTTCGACATGCCCGCCCTCATGGGCTACGACGCGGACCACCCGCGGGCGCGGGGCGAGGTGGGCAAGGAGGGCGTCTCCGTCTCCACCCTGGACGACTTCGAGCGCCTCTTCGACGGCATCCCGCTGGGCGAGGTGACGACGTCCATGACCATCAACTGCACGGCCTCCATCGCCCTGGCCATGTACCTGGCGGTGGCTGACCGGCAGGGCGTGTCGTGGGACCGGGTGGGCGGGACCGTGCAGAACGACATGCTCAAGGAGTTCATCGCGCAGAAGGAGTGGATCTGTCCGCCCGGGCCGGCCGTGCGCATCGTGGTGGACATGATCGAGTTCACGGCGAAGCACGTGCCGCGCTTCAACCCGGTGTCCATCTCGGGCTACCACATTCGCGAGGCGGGCTCCACGGCGGTCCAGGAGCTGGCCTTCACGCTCGCCGACGGCCTGGCGTACGTGGAGGCCGCCCTGGCCCGGGGCCTGGACGTGGACAGCTTCGCCCCCCGGCTCAGCTTCTTCTTCGACATCCACAACGACTTCTTCGAGGAGATCGCCAAGCTCCGGGCGGCCCGCCGCATGTGGGCCCGGTTCATGAAGGAGCGCTTCGGCGCCCGCAAGCCCGAGTCCATGCGCCTGCGCACCCACACCCAGACCGCGGGCGTGTCGGCCACGGCGCAGCAGCCCCTGAACAACGTGGCCCGGGTGGCCATCCAGGCCCTGGCCGCCGTGCTGGGCGGGGCGCAGTCCCTCCACACCAACTCCTTCGACGAGACGTGGGCCCTGCCCACCGAGGAGGCGGTGACCGTCGCGCTCCGCACCCAGCAGATCATCGCGGAGGAGAGCGGGGTGGCCCTCACCATCGACCCGCTGGGCGGCTCCTACTACCTCGAGACGCTCACCGACCAGATGGAGGCGGCCGCCATGGACTACATCCGCCGCATCGACCAGATGGGCGGGATGGTCAGGGCCATCGACGCCGGCTTCCCCCAGAAGGAGATCGCCGACGCCGCCTACCGCTACCAGCTCATGGAGGACGCGGGCGAGAAGGTGGTGGTGGGCGTCAACCGGTACGCGATGCGCGAGGAGAAGCCCATCAACTACCTGCGCATCGACGAGCGGGTGGAGGCCGAGCAGGTGGAGCGGGTGGGCCGCTTCAAGGCGGGGCGGGACATGAGCCGGGTGGAGCGGCGTCTCAAGCAGCTCGCGGACGCCTGCCGCGAGGGCCGGAACGTCATGCCGGTGCTCATCGACGCCGTGAAGGACTACGCGAGCCTGGGCGAGATCTCGGACGTGTACCGCCAGGTCTTCGGGCTCTACCGCGAGCCCATCATCTTCTGAGGGGGGAGCGATGAACGACGCCATCCGGATCACCAGGACGACGGGCCCGAAGCCCAGGCCGAAGGACAGCGAGCTGGGGTTCGGCCAGGTCTTCACCGACCACATGTTCCTGATGGACTACCAGGAGGGCAAGGGCTGGTACGACCCGCGCATCGAGCCCTACGGCCCCCTCTCGCTGGACCCGGCCACGGCGTTCCTGCACTACGGGCAGGGGCTGTTCGAGGGGCTCAAGGCGTTCCGGGGCCAGGACGGCCGCATCCGCATGTTCCGTCCCCGGAAGCACGCCGAGCGGCTCAACAACACGGCCCGGCGGATGTGCATCCCCACCCTCGACCCCGACGCGATCCTGGAGTCGTGGAGGGCGCTGGTCGGGCTCGACCGCGACTGGGTGCCGTCGACGGTGGGGACCTCGCTCTACATCCGGCCCACCATCATCGCCAGCGAGCCCTTCCTGGGCGTGCGCCCCGCGCGCCAGTACCTCTACTACGTCATCCTCTCCCCGGTGGGCGCCTACTACCCGGAGGGCATCAACCCGGTGAAGATCAAGGTCATCGACCGCTACGTGCGGGCGGTGCCGGGCGGCCTGGGCGAGGCCAAGACGGCGGCCAACTACGCCGCCAGCCTCTACGCCGCGGAGGAGGCGAAGCACGAGGGCTTCACCCAGGTCCTCTGGCTGGACGGGGTGCACCGGAAGTACATCGAGGAAGTGGGCACCATGAACATCATGCTGCGGATCGGCGAGGAGGTGATCACGCCGCCGCTGGCCGGCACCATCCTGCCCGGCGTCACCCGCGACTCGGCCATCACCCTCCTCCGCGAGTGGGGCGTCCGGGTGGCCGAGCGTCCCGTCGCCATCGACGAGGTGATCGAGGCCGCCCGGAAGGGGACGCTGCGCGAGGTGTTCGGCACCGGCACCGCCGCCGTGATCTCGCCGGTGGGCGAGCTGGCCTACAAGGGGGAGCGGATCGTCGTCAACGACTTCCGGATCGGGGAGCTGACCCGGCGGCTCTACGACGCCATCGTGGGGATCCAGTACGGGACCGCCCCCGATTCCCGGGGCTGGACCCTCGAGGTCTGACGGGCCGGGCGGCGCGCGAGGGAGGGTGGGATGACGGACTGCGTGTTTTGCAAGATCCGGGACGGCCAGATCCCGTCCATGAAGGTCTACGAGGACGAGCGCACCCTCTGCTTCATGGACATCAACCCGCTGAACTCCGGCCACTGCCTGGTGGTGACCCGGGCGCACGCGCCCACCCTCTGGGACGCCGAGGTGGCGGACCTCCAGGCAGCCATCGCCACCGCCCGCCGGATCGCCGTGGCCATCCGCGCGGCGCTGAAGCCCGACGGCCTGAACCTGGTGCAGGCCAACGGGGCGGCCGCGTTCCAGTCGGTGCCCCACTTCCACCTCCACCTCATCCCGCGGTGGACCAACGACGGCAAGGGGTTCGACTGGAAGCTGGTGCCCGGCCAGCGCGACCAGATCGTGAAGGTGGGCGAGCGCATCCGGGCGGCGCTCCACACGGAGGGATGAGGACGTGACGACCGAGCGCACCGTTCGCGTGGTGGTGGCCAAGCCCGGCCTGGACGGCCACGACCGGGGGGCGAAGATCGTGGCCCGCGCCCTGCGGGACGCCGGCTTCGAGGTGATCTACACCGGGCTGCACCAGACGCCGGAGCAGATCGTCGCCACCGCGCTGCAGGAGGACGCCGACGCCATCGGCCTCAGCGTGCTGTCCGGGGCCCACAACTACCTGTTCCGGCGGGTCCTGGAGCTGCTGCGGGAGCGGGGCGCCGGGGACGTGGTGGTCTTCGGCGGCGGCATCATCCCGCCCGAGGACGTGGCGGCGCTGAAGGCCATGGGGGTCCGCGAGCTGTTCGGCCCCGGGACGTCCACCCAGGACATCGTCCGCTTCGTGCGCGAGAACGTCCGCGCCGCGGTGTAACCGTGCACGCCCGCGGCTCGGATCTCTGGCCGGCCGCGCTGACCGAGGACCTGGTGGAGGAGGTGCACCGCGGCCGCCGGCTCAGGTGCTACCCGCCGGAGCGCCCGCGCACGGTGGCCGACCTGCTCGACCGCGCCGCCGGGCGGGCCCCGGAGGGCGAGGC
>JBBIOF010000083.1:0-8616 GCA_037443505.1 Candidatus Rokuibacteriota bacterium | reverse complement strand
GCGGCGGGGGCGGCGGAGCCGCGACGCCCAGGTCGCGGATCAGCCTGAGCAGGTACGTGCGCTGGAGCCCCAGGGCGCGCGCGGCGTGCGTGCGGTTGCCCTGGACGGCGCGCAGCGTGGCCTCGATGAGGTGGCGCTTGAAGGCGTAGACGGCGTCGTGGTAACCGGCCGTGTCCGCGGCCGGGCCGGGGAGTGAAGGGATCGCTGGAAGTGCGCTCATGCCCCGCAGCAACGGCAACCGGTGTGCCACGCCGGGGTCACGTGGTGTCCGCAGCTACGGGGCGCCGGCGGAGGACCGCTGCCCAGGGGCCGCGGCGCCCTGCCCAGCCCGCTGTGCAAAAAGAGAGGGCCCCCTGGCGGGCCCTCTCTCCGGCGCTCGGGCCGGGGCGCGCTCCCCTACTTCTTGCTCGCGGGCTGGACCCCGGGGTTGTCCTTGAAGAACTGCCGGTTCAGCTCGATGAAGTTCTTCCACTGGTCGGGGACTTCGTCTTCCGCGAAGATCGCCTTCACCGGGCAGACCGGCTCGCAGGCGCCGCAGTCGATGCACTCGTCGGGGTGGATGAAGAGCTGGTCCTTGCCCTCGTAGATGCAGTCGACCGGGCACACCTCGACACAGGCCTTGTCCTTCACGTTGATGCACGGCTCGGCGATCACATACGGCATTGCGTTCCCCCCATGTCGGTGGAGCGGGTTCTGGTCAGACCAGGAAATTTGACCACGACAGCGCGCGGCGTGTCAAGGCAGGGCGCGGACTTAGGGGGCTTCCCGCGCCTACTGCGTGCGCAGCCGCGGGTCCAGGGAGTCCCGCAGCGAGTCGCCGAAGAGGTTGAAGGCGAAGACGGCGAGGCTGATGGCCAGGCCCGGGAAGATCGCCATCCAGGGGGCGGTCTCGGCGAACTGCACGGCGGCGCCGCGGAGCATCAGGCCCCAGGCCGGCGTCGGCTCCGACACCCCCAGGCCCAGGAACGACAGGGAGGCCTCCAGCAGGATGGCCTGCCCCAGGTAGGCGGTGAGCAGGATCAGGTAGGGGGCCATGACGTTGGGCAGCATGTGCCGCAGGATGATGCGGCGGTGGCGGTAGCCGGCCGCCCGCGCGGCGTCCACGTACGGCATCTCCCGGATGGCCAGCGCGCTCGACCGGGCGACCAGGCCCGCGCGCGGGATCATGGGCACCGTGATGGCCATGATGACGTTGGCCACCCCGGTGCCCAGGATGGAGACGACGGCCAGGGCCAGGATGATGAGCGGGAAGGACAGGAAGATGTCCATGACCCGCTGGAGGATCAGGTCCACCTTCCCGCCGAAGTACGCGCTGGCCACCCCGATGACGGTGCCGATGGTGGCCCCCAGGAACGCGCACGAGAAGCCCACCAGCATGGCCGTGCGCGAGCCGTAGATGATGCGGGCCAGCACGTCGCGCCCGAAGGCGTCCGTGCCCAGCCAGTGGGCCATGGACGGCCGCGCCAGCATGGCGGCGTAGTCGGTGGCCAGCGGGTCGTAGGGCGCCAGCAGGTCGGCACCGACGGCCACCAGCACGTTGAGCAGCACGATGGCGGCCCCGACGGCCCCCAGCGGCCGCCGGCGGGCGAAGTCCCGGACGACGGCCAGCCACCGCCGCTCGGGACCGACCGCAGCGACCTCGGAGACGTCGGCCGGACGGACCGCCACGGCTACCGGAACCTGATCCTGGGATCGATCCAGGCGTACGCCAGGTCGACCAGGAAGTTCACGAAGATGAACACGAACGCCACCAGGAGGACCAGGGCCTGCGTGAGCGTGTAGTCGCGGTGGGCCACGGACTCCACGAACAGCAGGCCCAGGCCGTTCAGGTTGAAGACCTGCTCGGTGACCACCAGGCCGCCCATCAGGAAGGCGAACTCCAGGGCGATGACGGTCAGCACGGGCAGCATGGCGTTCTTGAGCGCGTGCCGCGAGAGGATCAGCTTCTCCCAGAGTCCCTTGGCCCGGGCGGTGCGGATGTAGTCCTCGCGGAGCACCTCGAGCATGGCCGAGCGGGTCATGCGCGTGGCCACCGCCGAGTAGCGGTAGCCCACCGCCAGGGCCGGCCAGATGAGCTGGGCCAGGTTCTGGGCGGGGCTCACCCAGAACGGCGTGTAGAGCATGGGGGGCAGCCACCGGAAGACGATGAGCAGCGTCAGGATGAACAGGATGCCCAGCCAGAACGACGGGGTGGCCAGGCCGGCGATGGAGAAGATGCGCACGGCGTAGTCCACGCACGTGTCCTGCTTGATGGCGGCCACGATTCCCAGGGGGACGGCCAGCAGCACGGCGATCAGCGTGGCCATGATCGCCAGCTGCAGGCTCAGGGCGAAGCGCAGCCGGATCTCCTCCAGGATGGGGGCGCCCGTCCACATCGAGGTGCCGAAGTCGAGGCGCAGGATGCCCCCCATCCAGGAGAGGAACTGCTGCCACACCGGCCGGTCCAGCCCCAGGCGGACCCGCTCCTTGTCGAGGTTCTCCTTGGAGGCGAAGGCGCTCTCCCCGGCGAACCGGAGCTCGACGATGTCCCCCGGCACCACCCGCATGAGGAAGAACACCAGCACGGCCACCGCCAGCAGGGTGGGGATCATCAGGAGCAGGCGCTTGACGATGTACCGGAGCATGGTCCCGAGGCTACTCCGCCAGCCAGACCGTGTCGAGCTGCTGGTTCAGGTAGTGGCTGGGCGTGATGGTCCAGCCCCGGACGCGGGCGCTGTGCGGGATGATCCGGTGCCACTGCAGCGTGTAGAGGTAGTGGGCCTCCTCGTCCAGCAGCCGGCGCTCGAACTCGCGGATCAGCCGCCGGCGCTCCTCGGGGTCGGTGGCCCGGCTCTGCTTCTCGTAGAGCTCGTCCAGCACGCGGTCGGTGTAGCGGCTGTAGTTCGAGTGGCTGATCTCCTTGGACTGGAACTTGTAGAGGTCGAGGTCGGGCTCCACCGTGTAGCCGCACTGGAAGTCGGCGGCCACCTCGAAGTTGCCGGGTCGCAGCACCTGGCCGTAGTAGGCGGCCGGCTCCACCACCTCCTGGCGGACGTTGAGGCCGATCTGGCGCCACTGGTCGATGAGCCAGACGCCCACCGGCTCGTAGGGCATGGGGATGCCGCGGTTCTTGTAGGTGAACGAGAACCCGTCGGGGATCCCCGCCTCCTTCAGCAGGCGGCGCGCCTCCGCCCGCGACTTCCCGATGTCCCGCCAGTAGCCGGCCAGCTTCTCCAGCTCCTGGGGCGGCGTGGCGAACGGCGTGCCCGGCGCCTGCACGCCGCCCACTTCCTTCACGATGGCGATCTTCGACAGGGCCGCCGAGCCCTGGTAGCGGTCCAGGGCCAGGGTGAGGGCCCGCCGCACCCGCCGGTCGTCGAACGGCTTCTTCTCGTGGTTGATGGCCACCAGGATCAGGCAGTTCCAGGGGCTCTCCTGGACCGTCACCCGCTTGCCCAGGGCCTGCACCAGGCTGTCGCGCTCGGCGGGCGAGAAGCCGCGGAACTGGATCATCGCCCGCTCGCCGCGGATGGCCGCCACCTGGGCCGCCGAGTCCGTCATGAAGATGGCCCGGTAGCCGTCCAGGTAGGGCTTGCCCCGGTCCCAGTAGTTCGGGTTCCTCTTGCCCACCCAGTGCGAGCCCTTGACGTGCTCCACGAACAGGAACGGCCCCGTCCCCATCACGTGGGTCTCGTACCAGCGCATGTCGCGGGCCAGGATGTCGGCCTTGTAGATCCAGTTCCACGGCGAGGCCAGCGAGTTGAGGAAGGAGGCCTGCGGCCACTTGAGCCGGAACACCACCGTGTAGGGATCGGGGGCCTGCACCGCCTCCACCACCACGTACTCGCCCTTCCGGTTGGAGGCGACGCCGGCCGGCGGGAAGATGATCTTGTCGTACGAGGCCTTGACGTCCCTCGACGTCATCTCGCTGCCGTCGTGGAACTTGACTCCCCGGCGCAGCTTGAGCGTGTAGGTCCGGCCGTCCCTCGAGATGGACCACGACTCCGCCAGGTCCCCGACGACCCGCGAGCCGGTGCGGTCGCCGGGATCGGTGCGCAGGAGCGTGTTGTAGTGCGGCGCGATGGGATGGATCGTGCCGAAGGTCTCCTCCCGGTGCGCGTCGTAGGAGGGCGGCGACGAGGGCACGACGAAGACCAGCTCGCCGCCGTGGCGGGGCCGGTCCTGCGCGGCGGCGGGGGCGGCGGCGAGCGTCACCAGGGCGACGATCAGCACGAGCTTGAGCGCACACATGGGCTCCTCTCGGGGGACGGCCGGCGGCCTCACTCAGCCAGCCACACGGTGTCCAGCTGGTTGTTGAGATAGTGGCTGGGCGTGATGGTCCAGCCCTTCACCCGCGCGTGGTGCGGGATGATGCGGTGCCACTGCAGCGTGTAAAGGTAGTGGGCCTCCTCGTCCAGCAGCCGGCGCTCGAAGGCCCGGATGTGCTTCTTGCGCTCCTCGGGGTCGGTCGCCCGGCTCTGCTTCCGGTAGAGGTCGTCCAGCGTCCGGTCCACGTAGCGGCCGTAGTTGGCGTGGCTGATGTCCCTGGACTGGAACTTGTAGATGTCCAGGTCGGGCTCCACGATGTACCCGCACTGGAAGTCGATGCCCGCCTCGAAGTTGCCGCCCCGCAGCTCGGCGAAGTACTTGGCCGGCTCGATCACCTCCTGGGTGACGTTCAGGCCGATCTGCCGCCACTGGTCGATGAGCCAGATACCCACCGGCTCGTAGGGCATGGGGATGCCGCGGTTCTTGAAGGTGAACGAGAACCCGTCGGGGATCCCCGCCTCCTTCAGCAGGCGGCGCGCTTCCGCCCGCGACTTCCCGATGTCCCGCCAGTAGCCGGCCAGCTTCTCCAGCTCCTGGGGCGGCGTGGCGAACGGCGTGCCCGGCACCTGGACCCCCGCCACCTCCTTCACGATGGCGATCCTCGACAGGGCCTGCGAGCCCTGGTAGCGGTCCAGCGCCAGGGTGAGGGCCCGCCGCACCCGCCGGTCGTCGAAGGGCTTGCGCTCGTGGTTCAGGGCCACCAGCAGCACGCAGTTCCACGGGCTCTCCTGCACGGTGACCTTCGAGCCCAGCGTCCGCACGATGTCGTCCCGGGCGGCCGGCGTGAAGCCGCGGAACTGGATCATCGCCCGCTCCGAGCGCACCGCCGCCACCTGGGCCGCGGAGTCCTTGACGAAGATGGCCCGGTAGCCGTCCAGGTAGGGCTTGCCCCGGTCCCAGTAGTCGGGGTTCTTCTTGCCCACCCAGTGCGAGCCCTTGACGTGCTCCACGAACGTGAAGGGCCCCGTGCCCATCACGTGGGTCTCGTACCAGCGGATGTCGCGGGCCAGGATGTCGGCCTTGTAGATCCAGTTCCACGGCGAGGCCAGCGAGGAGAGGAACGAGCCCGACGGCCACTTGAGGTGGAAGACCACGGTGGACGGGTCCGGGGCGTCCACCGCCTCCACCACCACGTACTGGCCCTTCCGGCTGGAGGCGACGCCCGCCGGCGGGAAGATGATCTTGTCGTAGGACGCCTTCACGTCGTGCGAGGTCATGGGGCTGCCGTCGTGGAACTTCACCCCGCGGCGGAGCTTGAAGGTGTAGGTCAGGCCGTCCCGCGACACGGTCCAGGACTTGGCCAGATCGCCCACCACCCGGGTGCCGCTGCGGTCGGTGGGATCCACGCGGAGGAGGGTGCTGTAGTGGGGCGCGGCCGGGTGGATCAGGGCGAAGGTCTCCTCGCGGTGCCCGTCGTAGGAGGGGGGCTCGGCGGGGACGACGAACACCAGCTCGCCGCCGTACCGCGGCTTCTCGTCGGCCGTGGCCGGAGCTGCGACTGCGACTGCGAGCACGAGGGCCAGGAGCGAAATCAGTCGACGCATGTCAACCTCCCGTGAGCCTGTCCGCTGGTTGCCGCCCGGTCAGTCAGTGAGCCACACCGTGTCGAGCTGCTGGTTGAGATAGTGGCTGGGCGTGATCGTCCACCCCCGCACCCGCGCCAGGTGGGGGACGATCCGGTGCCACTGCAGGGTCGGGATGTAGTGCGCCTCCTCGTCGATGAGCCGCTTCTCGAACTGCCGGATGAGCCGCCGGCGCTCCTCGGGGTCGGTGGCCCGGCTCTGCTTCTGGTAGAGCTCGTCCAGGGTCCGGTCCGTGTAGCGCCCGTAGTTCGCGGTGCTGATGTCCTTCGACTGGAACT
Organism: Candidatus Rokuibacteriota bacterium; assembly: GCA_037443505.1. Lineage (GTDB taxonomy): Bacteria > Methylomirabilota > Methylomirabilia > Rokubacteriales > CSP1-6 > JBBIOF01. The sequence continues at coordinate 2,447 of JBBIOF010000083.1, read as the reverse complement.
TGTAGAGGTCCAGGTCCGGCTCCACGATGTACCCGCACTGGAAGTCGATGCCCACCTGGAAGTTGCCCCCGCGGATCTCGGCGAAGTACTTGGCCGGCTCCACCACCTGCTGGGTGACGTTCAGGCCGATCTGGCGCCACTGGTCGATGAGCCAGACGCCCACCGGCTCGTAGGGCATGGGGATCCCGCGGTTGGTGAGGGTGAACGAGAAGCCCTCGGGGACGCCGGCCTCCCGCAGCAGCCGGCGCGCCTCCGCGCGCGACTTCTGCACGTCGCGGCCGAAGCCCGCCAGCTTCTCCAGCTCCTGGGGCGGTGTGGCGAAGGGCGTGCCGGGCACCAGGACGCCCGCCACTTCCTTCACGATGGCGATCTTCGAGAGCGCCTGCGAGCCCTGGTAACGGTCCAGCGCCAGGGTCAGCGCCCGGCGCACCCGCCGGTCGTCGAAGGGCTTCCTGTCCTGGTTGGGCACCACCCACAGGGCGCAGTCCCAGGGGCTCTCCTGCACCCGGATCTTCGGCCCCAGCGCCTGCACCAGCGTGTCGCGCTCGGCGGGCGAGAAGCCGCGGAACTGGATCATCGCCCGCTCGCCGCGGATGGCCGCCACCTGGGCTGCCGAGTCCCGGATGAAGATGGCCCGGTAGCCATCGAGATAGGGCTTGCCCCGGTCCCAGTAGCTCGGGTTCCGCCGGCCCACCCAGTGCGAGCCCTTGACGTGCTCCACGAACGTGAAGGGCCCCGTGCCCATCACGTGGGTCTCGTACCAGCGGATGTCGCGGGCCAGGATGTCGGCCTTGTAGATCCAGTTCCACGGCGAGGCCAGCGAGGAGAGGAACGAGCCCGAGGGCCACCTGAGGCGGAACACGACGGTGTACGGCTCCGGCGCCTCCACCGCCTCCACGTCGATGTACTCGCCCTTGCGGATGGAGGCCACGCCGGCCGGGGGCTTGATGATCTTGTCGTAGGTCGCCTTGACGTCCCTCGACGTCATCTCGCTGCCGTCGTGGAACTTCACGCCCCGCCGGAGCTTCAGCGTGTAGACGCGGCCGTCACGCGAGACGGTCCAGGACTCGGCCAGGTCCCCGACGATCTTCGTCCCGCTCCGGTCTGCGGGATCGGTCCGGAGCAGCGTGTTGTAGTGCGGGGCCACGGGGTGGATCAGGGCGAAGGTGTCCTCCCGGTGGCCGTCGTACGAGGGCGGCTCGGCGGGGACCACGAAGATCAGCTCACCACCGTGGCGAGGCCTGTCCTGGGCTGCCGCGGGCACGGCAGCCAGGGAAACGAGGAGGATCAGCCAGGCTCCGATTCGGCGCATCGGCACCTCCGAGGGGCGCGGGCTCTCCGAAACCGTCCGTGGTGCCGCAAGTTACCCGTGGTCAGACCACGGTGTCAAGCCGGCTCACACCAGGTGGCAGGCGGCCCAGTGGCCGGGCTTGACCTCCCTCAGGCCGGGCACGTCGACGCGGCACCGGTCCACGGCCACCGGGCAGCGGGGGTGGAACACGCAGCCGGACGGGGGCCTGAGAGGGCTCGGCACCTCCCCCTTGAGGACCACCCGCTCGCGCCGGGCTTCCAGCTCGGGGTCCGGGATGGGGACGGCGGCCAGCAGCGCCTTCGTGTACGGGTGGAGCGGGTCGTCGTAGAGCGCCTTGCGGTCGGCCAGCTCCACGATCCGGCCCAGGTACATCACCGCCACCCGGTCGGAGATGTGGCGGACCACGGCCAGGTCGTGGGCGATGAAGAGGTACGTGAGGTGGTACTCGGCCTGGAGGTCCTCCAGCAGGTTGATGATCTGCGCCTGGATGGAGACGTCCAGGGCCGACACGGGCTCGTCGCAGACGACGAGCGAGGGCTCCATGGCCAGCGCGCGTGCGATGCCGACCCGCTGCCGCTGGCCCCCGGACAGCTCGTGCGGGTAGCGGGAGGCGTGCTGCGGCAGGAGCCCCACCCGGGCCAGCAGGTCGCGCACCCGCCGCGCCCGCGCCGCCGGGTCGGGCACGATGCCATGCACGCCCAGCGGCTCGGCGATGATCTGTCCCACCGTCATGCGCGGGTTCAGCGAGCTGTAGGGGTCCTGGAAGATCACCTGGATCTTCCGCCGCACCGCCCGCAGCTCCGCCTCGCCCAGCGCGGTGAGGTCGCGGCCCTCGAAGAGGACGCTCCCGCTGGTGGGCCGCTCCAGCTGCAGGATGCAGCGGCCCGTGGTGGTCTTGCCGCACCCGGACTCCCCCACGAGCCCCAGCGTCTCGCCCCGGCGGATGGTGAAGCTCACGCCGTCCACCGCCCGCACCAGCCCGCGCGGGCCGCCGAGCAGGCCGCCGCCCACGGGGAAGTGCTTGACGAGGTCGCGCACCTCGAGGAGCGCGCCGTCCGCGCCCGTCACCGGCCCACCCGCGCGGTCTCCCAGCACGCCGCCACGTGGCCGTCGCCGCCGACGCCCTCGAGGCCGG